>DAOWKF010000118.1 GCA_030640045.1 Candidatus Omnitrophota bacterium
CCCCCCCCTTAAGAAGTCTCTTTATATTGGCCCTGTGCTGAATGACAACAAGAGCGCCCATGACCAGAAAAAACCAGTGCAGCTCGCAAGGCTTGCCGAACAAAACAGAAAGGATTGGCAGGGATAATCCGGCTGTTATTGAGGCTAAAGAGACATATCTCGTTAAAAGCAAAATCCCTGTCCATATAAAAAATGCCGCGCCAAGGACGCCGGGAGCCAGCCCCAGGACCACCCCTACACTGGTTGCCACGCCTTTACCCCCGCGGAATTTTAGATAAACCGGGAAATTATGTCCAAGGATAGCTGCAAGACCGCAGATAAGGGGTGTGGCGGAGAAAAAATGCGCGATAAGCGTAACTGCCGCAAGCCCTTTCAATATATCGAGTATTAGCGTAACTACCCCTATCTTTTTACCGAGTACCCGCCAGACATTTGTTGCGCCGATATTGCCGCTGCCATATTGGCGGATGTCTATCCCCTTGAGCAATCTCCCGAAGAGATACCCCGTCGGTATTGCCCCGGCTAAATAACTAAGGAGAATCTCCACCAGTGTAAAATTTCCTTCTTTTTCGAGTCCTAAAAAATATCTGAATAGGTGCGCCGCTAAAATCAAAATGGCTATACATAACCTTCGTCAGATACCGCCTGTAATTTTCTTTAACAAGGCCGGCGTCATTTACAAAAAACACAAATGAAGGCGGTTCAACACTTGCCTGGGTAGCATATAAAATCTTAAGATGCTTTCCCTTAGCATATGCGGCCTGATGCTTTTTGACGGTCTCTTCAATAACCTTGTTAAGGACATTGGTCTTCACTCTCATGCGGCTGTGATTGAATACATCTTTAGCTGTAGAAATTGTTCTGAATACATCCTGCCCGAAAAGCGCTGAAATAAACAGGACAGGGCAAAAATTGGACACACGTATCCTTTTATGCAAAAAATCCAAATATTTTCGTCTGACCTTATCATCGCCTTTAAGTAAATCACACTTATTAAAGGCAATAACCATGTTCCCTCTATTTTCCCAAATATAATCACTGATCCTGGCATCCTGGCTTGTCACACCGTCCACGGTATCTAATAATAAAATAGATACATGAGAACGACGGATAACCCTCCTCGTCCATACTGACATCTTCTTCTCCAGATCCGTATAGACCTTGTTCTTTTTTCTAAGCCCGGAGGTATCCAGAAGGGTGAACTGTCTTTCCTCGAATGAAAATGGTATGGGTATTACGCCTCGCGTCGTCCCCGGCTCTTTATCGACTATAACCCTGTTATCATTAAGCAGAGAATTGATAAAAGAAGACTTCCCGACATTTGGCCTGCCTACCACTGATATCCATATACTTTCCTCACCCGCCTTAATCTTATTCTCAGGCACATAGGTGATAATTTTATCTAAAAGGACATCTGTATTTAAACCATGCAGCGCGGAAATAGGAATAGGCTCCCCGAGCCCGAGCCTATAAAAATCACCTGCATCTTCCATCCGGGAAATATTATCTGCCTTATTTACAGCCAGAATTATCGGCTTTTTAACAGACCGTAGTTTTAAAGCTATATCTTCATCTACAGGAGTAACACCGTCCTTTGCATCCAGGACCCATACAATTACACCTGCCTCTTTAATGCTGAACTCAACCTGATTCTTTATCATAGAATCCATACCTCTTCCGCCGCCGGGGTAAAACCCTCCGGTATCTACAAGATAAAATATTTTATCCCCCCATCTCACCTCAGTATACAACCTGTCCCTTGTTACGCCAGGCTCAGCATCTACCAGACTAACCGCCTTCCCGGCGAAACGGTTAAATAGAAAAGACTTCCCCACATTTGGCCTGCCTATTATAGCCACAATCGTTATCTTCTGCTTAAGTTGCTTTTCCATTAACCTGCCTGTTTAATATACCAATTCCTTTATATATATATTCAAAACCTGATATGATAGTTACAATTACTGTCAGTGTCCAGAGAAAAAAGAGAAAATTAATAGGTAAAACCATAAAGGTAGCGATGATAGTTACCATTTGAAAAAAGGTGGTTATCTTCCCTGAAGGCGCAGGCCTTATCTTTATATCTCCTGCTATTAATAGAATCAATACTACACCAAAAAGAATTATTATATCACGGCTTATAACAACAATCGTAAGCCACATGGGAAGTCTCACTGAAAAATTTGTATTTAATGTCAGGACAAGATAGGCGGTTATCAAAAGGAGTTTGTCCGCGAGTGGATCCAGAAAAGAGCCAAGTTTTGTTTTCTGATGCCGGACGCGGGCAAGAAATCCATCAAGGGCATCAGTAAATACTGCCAGCAAAAAAATAAAAAGGGCAACTGTCCTGAATTCATTTTCTCCGGGTTTATAATAGAGCATAAAACCCAAAAA
>DAOWKF010000091.1 GCA_030640045.1 Candidatus Omnitrophota bacterium
AAATGGTAATTACATTTAGGGCAGACCTTATGATTTTCTATAATCCCTTTTTTAAAGACTATATCCCCACAGTCAGGACACTTAATCCACAAGCCGTGAGGGATGTCTGCCTTTTTAGGAGACTGATTATTTCCTACCTTTGATTTACGAAACCAGACCATAAATTAAAAAAATTTTGGCACCTGCGGCGGGGACACTCTGAAAAAAATTTGCGCAAAAAAAGGACAGGGTTAGACCCCTAATAATTCCTTGGCTTTATCCACAGCTGAGGCAGCATCCGGGGCATACCCATCAGACCCTATCTCATCAGCATAATTCTGGGTAACCGGGGCTCCGCCAATCATGGTTTTGACATTACCAAGGCCGGCTTTTTTGAGCTCATCCACAACACCCTTCATTGACGGCATAGTAGTTGTCAAAAGCGCAGACAAACACAGAACCTGTGAACCATTTTTTGCCGACTCAATAAATTTCTCAGGAGAGACATCAATACCCAGGTCATCTACCTTAAACCCTGCGCCGCGCATCATCATAGAGACTAAATTCTTGCCGATGTCGTGGAGATCGCCTTTTACTGTGCCGATAGAGACCTTTGCCAAAGGCTCAACCCCTGCCTTGGCGAGCTCTGGTTCCAATATCTCCATGCCCGCATGCATTGCCCTTGCGGCAATAAGTACTTCAGGCACATAAAATTCATTACTTTTGAATTTAACTCCGACAACTGCCATGCCGCTGATCAGGCCGTCGCTCAAAATCTTTTTTACATCCATTCCTCCTTTAACTGCCTCCCCAACCAATTCCTTTACTTTAGGGGCCTGTCCTTTTATCAAATTATCCGCAATCTCTTTCAACTCAACCATGTCCGTGCTCCTTTCATATCATACGCAGGCTAAAGCCTGCGGCTACCATTTTATTTTTTAATTATATCATTCATTTTCACTGTGTCAAGATTTTTTACATATTCCTGCCAGGCTTAGATGTCTGCCTAAATGGGTCTTTAGCATTTCGTAATGCTCATCCTCATTGAGATTTAAGGTCTTGTAAATTTCCTCTCTCATATCTTTCAGGATGCTACCGTAGGTGATATGCATAAGCTGTCTGGCATTATTTTCATTGAGGAGCCCGGGGAGTTTCTCATCTGAGAGTTTATCGAGCGCAGGAACCTTAGACAGGTCAGTAGTAACATGGTAAGATTTGCGGTCTTTTTCAAAACTACGAAGGGCGAGCTCATGCATGCTGCGATAGAGCGCAGGGTCTTTATGACTGATAAGCCGGACTGCCTCAAGCCAGTTCGTTCCGGCAGTCTTGATGTGAAAAACCCCGTGAGCCGCTTCTGAAATTATCGGATAAATAGAAAACTTGTCGCTGCCGCTATGGATGCTTAATTTATATCCGCCAAACTCCCGGCATATAGCGGCATGGGCTAAGAATTGTTCTTTAAATACCTCTATATCGCCGATATAGTCAATCCCCTTCTCAAAGTCACCGATAAATCTTAAGGCCAGGCTTGTAAAATTAACGCCGGCTTTGCGCAGCTTCTCAACAATGAATCTATGGGCTTCAGGCGTGGTTGGCGTGGTAGTCTCATCTACTGAGGCCTCAAAATCAACCCTTCGACGTTGCTCAGGGTTCACGCACTCCTGAATAAGATTATAACACCTTATAATATGCTCTATTGCCTTGCCATAGATGGACACAATATCCTTTGCCCGGTCATTGACATAGTCTGAGGGGTCTATGGTGAACATAGTATAGCCGCATTCACAGGCCTTAATCACATCCTCTTCCTTTTTGACATGGTCAATATCAGCTCCGTAACCTCCTCTATAACCTGCCTGAAAAACTCCCCACATAGCATCATCCAGGACATCTTGCATGCTTCTGCCTGTGCGCTCCATCTCCCGTATAGACTGCTGTGCAAAGACCGGGAATATCTCCCTGCCTTTAAGGGTCTTAACATGGCCCGGGGTAGCCAGACCCAATCTATCCCCGAAACCAAAACTTCTCTTAATACCGCAGGTAACAGGGTTTAGATGCGGGAATAATTTTCGTAATTTATTTGCATTGGCGTGGGTGAGTTCGGATATCGGTCCAAATTCCGGATCATCGGAAAGCAGATATTTCTTGAGGTCCTTTTGCGCAAGGGAATAGGTCTTGTTGTTTTTTTCTAATTTAGACTCAGGATAAATATTATAACCTTTCATTATTTTTATAATATCAAAAAGATGTTATTGTGACAAGAAATATTTTGATGTAAAATAGAATTATGCAGAAAATAGTTTTACATTTTTGCTGCGGGCCGTGCGGGGCAGGGGTCATTGAGCCCCTCTCCGCTCAATTCAGAATTACCGGTTATTTCTATAATCCGAATATCTGGCCTGAGGAAGAGTATGAGAAACGCCGTGGTAGCGCTAAAAAGATTGCAAAGGTTACGAAGATAGAAATGATTGCAGGTCCTTATGAAAATTTTATGTTTGAAGAAAAGGTGGAGAGATTGCTTCGCTACGCTCGCAATGACTGTAACTACCAAAAAGAGGGAGGGAAAAGATGTCTTCTATGTTACAGGCTCCGGCTCGAGAAAACAGCAGCCTTTGCTAAAGAAAATGGCATAGATATCTTTACAACTACCCTCTCTATAAGCCCGCACAAAAAGGCAGATTCAATTAATGCTATAGGTGTAGAAATAGCAAAAGCGCATGGACTTAATTTCTATGAGGCAGACTTTAAGAAAAATAATGGTTTTGCGAAAAGCGTGAGGTTGAGTAAAGAATTGGGATTATACCGGCAAAAATACTGCGGATGTCAAGATAGTGCCCAATGGCTTCCCAAATCAAGCATGTCCTCGACCGCGATCGGGGATCGTGGAATGACATAAAAGACTCATAGCCCTTTTCCTATCTTTCTCTATCTGCCTTATGAGCGCCTCTTTAGAATGGAAAACACGCTCTCGCCGCAAATAGTATTTAAAAATAAATTCTAACTGTTTATGGTAGATATCCTTTTTAAAATCAAAGATATTGATCTCAAAAGATTTTTCCCGGCCATAGAAAGTCGGCCTGAATCCAAAATTGGCCAGGGCATTGAACCTCTTTTTGTTATATACGACAAACCCGCAATAGACTCCGGTGGGCGGCAGGACCTCATGATGCGGCCTTATATTTGCCGTAGGAAAACCGAGCAGACTTCCCCTCCGGTAGCCTCTCATAACTGTCCCTGTAACAGAATACGGTCTCCCCAGGAGCCGCTCTGCATCTATAAGACAACCCTGCCGGATGAGTCTCCTTATGCGGGTACTGCTTACTATCTCTCCGTCTCTATACACAGGAGTGACTTTAATTAATCTGAATCCTTCTTCTTTTGAAAGCCGGGACAAAAGGTCTATCCTGCCACGGGACTGATATCCAAATGCAATGTCAGTTGAGACAACCAATGCCCTGGTTGAAAGTTTTTTTACGAGAACCTGCGATACAAACTCCTTGGCCGGTATCCTGGAAAATGCATTCGTAAAATTGGCAACAACACATATTTTTATTCCCATGAGGGACAAAAGCTCCATCCTCTTCTCAAGGCTTGTCAAAAGAGGGGGCGCATTCCCGGGCGAAAGGACATCAATGGGGTGAGGTGAAAATGTAAGGACAGTAGATGCCTTTTTTAAAATCTTCTGATGCCCTATATGGACGCCATCAAAGATCCCAAGGGTGAGGACGCCGCCTTTAAATCTTTTGTCGATATTTCGTAAGCCGGAAATAATTTTCATTTAAAAAAGGGCGCTGTCCCCTTTTCCACATACTTTGCGGGGTTATCGCTTTTGAGAAGCTCGTCTAATTCTACAGATTCACTGATGTGGTAATCCCCTGTTTTTATACGGGAAAGACGCGATAGATATGCCCCGCAGCCCAGGACATTGCCAATGTCTTCACAAAGGGTGCGGATATAAGTGCCTTTTGAACACGCCAGTTTAAAAACTACACTTGGCAGATTAATCTCCAGGATTTTCAACCAGAAAATTTTTACTTTTCGCGCGGGCCTATCCACGACCTTGCCTGAACGCGCCAGTTTATAAAGCCTCTTACCTTTTATCCTTACTGCCGAATACATCGGAGGGGTCTGCTCAATCTCTCCCTGAAATTCTCTAAACGCTTCTCTTATCTTTTCCTGGGTTATACCCTTAAGCTCCCGTTGCTCCAGGACCTTTCCGTCTCCGTCCTGTGTATCAGTAGTCTCTCCAAGAACCATCTCTCCCTCGTATTCTTTATCAAAATTGGTGACATGCGCTGTGAGCCGGGTAGCAGACCCAATAAATAGAGGAAGGACACCTGTTGCCTGCGGGTCCAGTGTGCCGCCGTGACCTACTTTAAGCCCGGGGAAAAGTTTCCTCACCATAAGCACGACATCATGGGAGGTAAGTCCGCCGGGTTTATTTATATTAATGACACCGGAAACCATGTTTTGCATTTTGCGTTTTACACTTTTAAGTAGGCTTCTGTCTCCTCCAAAATTTTTTTTCTCACTGAAGACAATTTTCCTTTTACCACGCATCCGGAAGCTGCAGGGTGACCACCGCCTCCAAATCTCCGGGCAAGGCGATTTACGTCTACCCCTCCTTTAGAGCGAAAACTTATCTTTACACGGTCTTGTTTTAATTCTCGAAAAAGTATGGCTATCTTTACTGATTTAAGAGAACGCGGATATATAACCATATCTTCATCCCGCTCATATTTCTCATAAGAGCGGACAGTCACCCATGCAATCTTTCCATCGGGAGTAATTTTTAAATGCTTAAGCGCGCGGCTAATAGAGTGTAGTCTCTCTATCGTATTACTCTCATAGATGTGCTCGGCTATTTTCTCCGGCCGGACGCCTCTCTCAATAAGACCGGCAACTATCCTGTGTGTAGACGATGTTGTATTCATATAGCGAAAAGAACCTGTATCAGTAATGATAGCTGTATAGAGGCACACAGCCCATCGAGGCTTTATCCGGACCTTAAGATATTGTAAAAGTGAGATTATTTGTTCTGCAACAGCACCGGCACGAGGTTCCACCCAGTTTATATGTCCAAACTTAGTATTACTGACGTGGTGGTCTATACTAATAATAAACGGGGCATTAGCCACATGCCCTTTTATCCTCCCGAGTCTATGGATGACAGGTGTGTCCAGGACAATAGCTGCCTCAGGTTTAAAATTACGCGGCAACTTTGTAATAATTTTTTCGCTGCCCGGAAGAAATTTATATAGAGAAGGAAGTGGCGTATCGTTTAAGGCTACGGCTTTTTTGCCGATATCTTTTAAAAATTCTAAAAAGACTATCTCTGAACCAATCGCATCTCCATCGGGATAGAGATGGGTTGTGATAAGAAAATTATTATTTTTCTTAAGGGCCCGGGCTATTTCTTTGAGCACTTTCCTTCTTAATATCCTGCATGATTTTGAATATGCGGTCAGCTTCTTCCATAGATTTATCGTGTATGAAATCTATATCAGGGACATAGTGCATCCTGACTCTCCTGCCGACTATTCCCTTTACAAAACGGGCACGTTTTTTTAATTGCCGCATGACCTCTTTCTGTTTAGGCTCTTCCGTATAGATACTGACATAGACCTTGGCATGCTGGAGGTCTCCTGATAGTATAACCTTTGTGATAGATGTCAACGCAAATTCAACATCTTTTATCTCACGTCTGATGATATCGGATATCTCCCTCTTTAATAAACTCTCAAGCCTGGCTATGCGGTATTTTACCAATGGAATTTATTAAACATTTACCTCTTCGGATACAAATACCTCGATCAAATCACCTTCCCTGAAAGTCTTGAAACCTTCAATGCCTATTCCGCATTCGTATCCCTCTTGGACGTCACGCGCATCGTTTTTAAAACGCTTTAGAGAATTAATTTTTCCTTCGAAGACCTTTTCTTTGCCGCGCATAACCCTGGTCTTTGCACCCCTCAATATTTTCCCTTTGAGCACGTAACAACCGGCGATCTGCCGTTCATTAGGCAGTGTAAAGATTTGTCTTACCTCAGCCCTGCCCGTAAAGACATCTTTATATACAGGCTCAAGTAAGCCGCTCATAGCATTCTTTATGTCATTCAAGGCATTATAGATAACCTGATAGGACCTTATGTCAACCCCCTCTTTCTCGGCGAGCTCCCTGGCCCTATCCTCTTTCCCAACGTTAAATCCAATAATAATAGCCTGGGAGGCAGAAGCCAGGATTACATCCGATTCATTGATATCACCGGTGACTTTATGGATAATCCTTATACCTACCTTTGCGTCACTCAGGTTTTGCAGGGATGAACTTAAGGCATCAACTGACCCGCGGACGTCCGCCTTGATA
>DAOWKF010000089.1 GCA_030640045.1 Candidatus Omnitrophota bacterium
AATAGGGGCAAAGGGAAAAAGGAGCTTAAAGATGCGATACAGTTAGTATCAGAAAAGTCTTTGGCTTCGCCTTTTTGGGTAAATTATGGCGAGGATCTGGAGCCTGTTTTAAATTTTTTAGAAGACAGGTTGTCTAACGAGCTAAAGATTAGCCACGAATATTCTTTGCGGTGGCTTGCAATAAAACTCTTAGAGGGTGATCCTGAAGCGCGAAGGATCGTGAAGGAAAATGCCGAAAAGGCAGTTGAAATTTTTGTTTATGTTGCAGAGCAGAGAGAAAAGCTTATGTCCCGGCATAAGACAACTCCACAAAAGATTATCGCCCATCAGCGCTATAAATTTGCAAAAGAGATTGTTGATGACTGCCTTACCCGCAAAAAGGCAGGAGCAAGAACCCTGACTGACAAGATAGATTTAATTGTCTGTAATAGATTTACCGGACCTATAATTCTGGCTTTGACTATCTATTGTCTATACGAGCTTTCCATAGTTCAGGGGTATAATCTTACCAATTACACCTGGCCTGTTTTAGCTTTATTCAGAAATTTTATCGCCTCATTATTACCTTTTGAGGGATTTATTTTTGATCCATTATCCCGCTCAATGCCTTTAGGGGTTATTGATGGGATAGTAGCGGTATTAAATTATGTTCCTATATTTGTGATTTTATTCGCATTAATCGCAATAATGGAAGATACAGGATATCTTGCCAGGATGTCTTTTATTCTGGATAGAGTTTTTAGATACTTTGGTCTTCATGGACAGTCTATCCTGCCTTTAGTCCTGAGCGGGCTCTATGTTGGCGGATGCGCCATACCAGGGGTTATGGCCTGCCGCGGCATAAAAGATGAGAAAGCGCGTATGGCAACGATTATGATTGCCCCTTTGATGAATTGTCTGGCCAAGGTGCCTTTATATACGTTTCTTCTCGGTATATTTTTTGTTGAACATAAAGGGATAATGATGTTTTTTATCGCTACTATTACCATCATTATCGCTCTGGGAGTAGCCAAGATATTGAACCTCACTGTATTTAGAAAAAAACTGACTGCGCCGTTTATCTTAGAGATGCCTGCCTATCATGTCCCTACTATAAGAGGGGTCTTAAGCCGTTGTATGGAGAGGGTGTGGATTTTTGTAAAGAAAATTACTACTATTGTTGCTATAGTAATGGTCTTTATTTATATCCTGATTCATTTTCCTTCTATAAATACCGAGAGAAAAACCTATTATCAGAATCAGGCTCAAGAGATAAAACAGACATTTTATAAAAAGATAGGTGACAAAAATTCCTATCAGGAGCTTTTAGCAGGAGAAAGACTGATGCAATTTATGAGTTATTCTAATGATTACAAGAAAACAAAAATGTCTGCAAAGACAAAAGTGGCAAAAGAGACTGTTGACCAAAAATTTCGCAAGAGAAATTTTGAATTTTTTAAGGTTGTCCACAGAGGTAAATATAAAGTAGACGGAAAGAAGATAACTGATAAGAATGCAAAAAAAGTAGAGAAGGCATATAAGAAATTAGAGAAGGCGAGGAGGAGACTCAGAGGAAATCTAAAAGAAGAGACAATTATTGGGAGTGTTATGGGGATGGCAGGAAGATCTATCGAGCCATTGACCCGTTTTGCCGGGTTTAACTGGAGGGTAAATATTGCCCTGATAAGCTCTTTTGCTGCCAAGGAGAATAGCGTAGCAACATTAGGAGCTATCTATGAATCTCCTATGGATGATGGTGGAATAAAGAAGCTGGAGGAGAGGGTAAAAGAAAAAGAGAAGGACTGGACCCCGCTTCATGCTATAGCAATAATATTATTTATGGCTATGTATCCTCCATGCATACCCACACTTTTGATGGTTCGCCTGGAAACAGGAAGCACAAAATGGATGTTATTTGCAACAATTTATCCTCTTATTCTGGGAGGTATATTAGCATTTCTTGCCTTTAGTGTGGGAGGTCTATTAGGCCTTTCCGGGCTTCAGGCAATGATCGCTATATATGTCTTAGCAATAGTCGTTACAACACTGTTGGGATTTATAAAAGTAAGGCCGGGAATTTAGAAGGGAGGTGAGAATATGCGAAAAATTCTGATTCCACTATTCGCTGTCGTAATGATAGGCTTTTTCCTGTCCCCTGTAGCATCTGCCCATACTCCTCTATGCTCTTGTTATGAAGAGGAAAATGAGGATGGAACTATAACCATAACATGCGAGGGAGGATTTTCTTCCGGGGCCTCGGGTGCCGGGGTTAAAATGCTGATAGTGGAAAAAGAGATGTATAAGGATAACAAAGAAGGCAAAGAGTTTTATGAAGGGAAGCTCATAATTCTTAAAGGTAAGATGAATGAAGATAGTGAGTTTACGTTTAAGAAGCCGGATGCCTCTTATATAGTTATCTTTGATGCAGGGCCCGGCCATGTAGTGGAAGTAGATTGTGAGGATATTACTGAATAAATATGAAAGGAGAAAGAGATGAAGAAGGTTATATGTTTGTTAGCAGTGTTAGGATTGGTAATGGTAACCGGTTCTGCGTTTGCACATTTTCAGACGATTTATACTGAAGAGAGCGCTCTGGAAAAAGGAAAGGAGATAAATCTGAAGCTTATCTTTACACATCCTTTTGAAGCAGGACACACTATGGATATAGGAAAAGATGATGCAGGGACCATTCATCCGCCAAAGGGTTTTGGTGTAATGCACAAGGGCAGAAAAAAAGATCTGCTTGGGAAACTCAAGCCTATTACATTCAGGAGCTTAACTAATGAAGGCAGGGCATATGAAATCAACTATAAACTCAGAGGCATGGGCGATTTTATCTTCTATTTCAATCCTGCGCCTTATTATGAAGGTTCAGAGGATATATATATCCAGCATGTCACCAAGATGATTGTCAATGTAGCTGGCGCGCCGACTGACTGGGATGCTGAAGTAGGTTTACCGGTTGAGATTGTTCCATTGGATAAGCCTTATGCCTTATGGACAGGGAATGTGTTCCGCGGCGTTGTTAAATGTGACGGTAGACCAGTGCCTGATATTGAGATTGAAGTGGAGTATATGAATCATGATATCCGCGGTAATGCCTTTGCAAAGAAAGCGAAGGTTGAGGCACCCCAGGATTCATTTGTTACTCAGACCATCAAGGCAGACTCCAATGGCGTATTTACCTTTGGCATTCCAAAGGCCGGATGGTGGGGATTTGCTGCTTTAGGTGCAGGTGGGGATGTGACCCATAAAGGCAAGGAGCTTTCCCTTGACGCTGTTATCTGGGTTCAGGCACGGGATATGAAGTAAATCTTATTTTTTTGAGAAAAAAGTTAGATATGTTTAACATTTATTAGAGGGGGGGTGATGGTAATGAGAATTTTATAAAGCTATGTTAAGATTATTAGATTAGGTTATGTAACTAATAGTAGGTAAATTAGAAGAAAAGGGGGTTATTTTTGAGATGAAAAAGATCATATTAATAATAGCAATTAGTTTATTATTGAGTTGTGTTATGGCACAAATTGACCCGGGTTTTGCCAATGGAGGGACTTCAGATGAAATCAGTGAATTGGAAGACAGGGTCAGTGAATTAGAGGACAGGTTAGAGGGAGAAAAAGTCCTGCCGTCTATAGAAGGGTTAAATATAGGTGCTGGAATAACCCTTGTTGGACAAGCAACAATTGATTCCAACAATGCCAATCAAGAAGATGTAATGGATGCGACTTATTCTGTTGACCTCGAAATAGAAAAGGAGTTCGAGGAATATGGACTGGCATTTGTTCATCTTGAAGCAGGAGGCGGCGCTGGACTTGACGGAGATGAGATGGATCTCTTTAGTGTTGTAAATAAAGATGCTGCTGACAGTTCCAGCAGTGTCGCAGTAGTTGAGGCCTGGTATGAGCATTATTTTTTAGATAAGGTGGCTACCGTAACTTTCGGAAAGATTGATGCCTCCTGCTATTTAGATGATAATGCCATTGCTAATGATGAATGCAGCCAGTTTCTTGGCGGTATTTTTAAAAATAGCACTGTGCTGGAGTTCCCGGACGACAATACTATCGGGGTAAGGCTGGGCTTAGAGCCAATAGAGCTCATTGAAGTAAATTTGGGCTTTATAGATGACAATGCTGACTGGGAGGATGTGTTTAAGAATTCGTTTATCTTTGGTCAGGTAAATGTTAAGCCCAATCTTTTTGACCTTGAAGGCAATTACCGCCTTTATTTTTGGCGGGATGACAGCGAACACACTGAGCTTCTTGATGCTACCAGGGATGAAAAGGTAAACTGGGGCTGGGGCTTAAGCTTGGACCAGCAGCTTGTGGAGCCAGTGACTGCCTTCTTCAGATATGGCTGGGCAGATGAAAGAGTGTCTAATATTGAATATGCCTGGAGCACAGGCCTGCAGATAAGCGGGGAATTATGGTATAGAGATGATGATGTTTTAGGAGTTGCCTTTGGCCAGAATATTCCTGGTGGGGATTATGGCAAAGCAGGAAATCCTGATCATCATGAAGGCCACTTAGAGGCGTATTATAATTTCCATCTTAATGACAATTTAAGCATTTCTCCTGATGTCCAGATTATCTGGAATCCTAAAGGA
>DAOWKF010000042.1 GCA_030640045.1 Candidatus Omnitrophota bacterium
AAAAAGGCATAGTCCTCTACCTTGAAGCCTCTTTTCTCTAAAAGGGCCAGGGCCAATGCATCACCAATAGCAAGACTTGCAGCAACGCTTGCAGTAGGAGCAAGCCCTAATGGGCAGGCCTCTCTTTTCACCCCGATGTCCAGCACGATGTCACTGTTTATTGCCAGTGTAGAGGCCATATCCCCGGTAAAGGATATCAGTTTCGCGCCAATCTTTCTGATAGTAGGGATAAGCTTTGTTATCTCTTCAGTCTCGCCGCTATTGGAAATGGCAATCACTATATCCTCTTTGATGACCATGCCGAGATCTCCATGGACTGCCTCAGCAGGATGAAGAGATAAAGCAGGGGTCCCGGTAGATGCAAGTGTCGCAGCAAGTTTCTTGGCTATAATACCCGGCTTTCCCATCCCTGTTACGACAACCCTGCCTTTACATTTTAATATCATATCAACTGCCATGACAAAACGCGTATCAAGGCGTGGGATAAGGGACAAGATACTCTCTGCCTCCAGGCGCAGGACCTCTTTCCCGCTATCTATAATACTTTTATTCTTTTTCATATATCCATTCTAACATATTATCTTCCAACTTGTTGAATAAAATTTCAGGTTTCCTTATTGTCTTTGCTGTAGCATCAATTTCCGGATCTTTATTATCAGTATTCAATAATTTGAATATCTTTTGTGAACCATTTATTACTATAGGAGAAATAGATAACGCTAATATCCTGTTTATCTCATAACAATATCCTAAGACATTGCTATCTTTAGTCTTCCATGGTTCTTTTTTGTCAAAGTATTGGTTGCCAAGGTCACTCATCTTCAGTATCTCGGTTAATGCTGCTCTAAATTCACAACTTTCATATAATTTTTCTATCCTAATAGTGCGTTTCTTGATTTCTTCTTCTAATTTCCTGTCAGTTTTATCAATAGCGGGTATTTTCCCATCCAATTTATTCCAGATAAAATTTAATGTCCTATTAACAAAATTACCAAGATTTCCGATAAGTTCCTTATTTATTCGCTCTTTGAAATCCTTTAATATAAAATCCGTATCTTTTGTCTCCGGAATAATATAAGTAAGATAGAACCTCCAATAATCAAAAGGGATATTGCTCTTTATGATTTGATCGGTAAATATCCCGATCCCCTTACTTTTGGAAAATTTTTTACCTTCAAAATTCAAATATTGCAAACCCACCACATTATACGGCAGGACATAATTCCCGTCAGCTATAATCTGCCCCGGCCAAAAAATTGTATGGAATGGAATATTGTCTTTACCAATAAAATAATACGTCTTTACATTTCTATCTTTCCATAACTCGCTACCTTCCTCCCCAAGCAGCTCAATAGTTGCTGAAATATAACCAATCACATTATCAAACCAAACATAGAATACTTTATCTTCATAACCTTTGACAGGGACTTTTACCCCCCATTTTAAATCTCTGGTTATACATCTTTCTTTTAGACCCCGCCTTAACCAGCCGCGGGCTAAGCTTTTTACCTGGGGCCTCAGGTTA
Organism: Candidatus Omnitrophota bacterium; assembly: GCA_030640045.1. Classification (GTDB taxonomy): domain Bacteria; phylum NPL-UPA2; class BS750m-G34; order BS750m-G34; family BS750m-G34; genus BS750m-G34. Next base: position 1,526 of record DAOWKF010000042.1, read on the forward strand.
GGATTTTCATCAATCCACTTTTCAATATCTTTAGAAATGTTTTTTAAATCTAAAAACAGATGTTTAGTATCTTTGAATTCGATATTTGTTGACTTACAGACAGAACAGGATGGTTTTATTAATTCGATGGGATTTATGAGGACAGCGCATTTTTCACATTGGTCTCCATTAGCACCTTTATATCCACACACAGGACATGTTCCGGTTATATATCTATCTGCTAACCCTTTCTTGCAGTTGTTACAAAATGGGAGTTTTATCTCATTTTCAATTATGTATCCTTTTTTATATAAGCTTAAAAAAAACTCTTTAACGACCTCGTGGTGTATTCCTCTTGAAGTCCTTGAAAAATTATCATAACTGATTCTAAACCAGTCATAAATTTTTTTATGTTCTTTGTACAGCTCATCACATAACGCCTTTGGCGATTTATTTTGTATTTGACCTGCAAATTCTATTGCGGTCCCATGCTCATCAGTACCTCCGACAAAAATGGTCCTGTATCCTTTTAATCTACAAAATCTTGCAAATATATCCGCGGGAAGATGACTGCCTACAATATTGCCTAAATGAGGAACATTATTCACAAAGGGCAAAGCTGCGGTTATTATTCTTGTTTCATTTTTCATTTCTGCCGTGATTATATAAAACTTTGACATTGACCTTTTTGGTTAATGCGTTTACCTTTCTGATATCCAAAAAACCTGCTCCTATAGATAAGGTATTGGCTGTGCCGCAGGCAACGGATAATTTAAACATATCGTGAATCCTTAATCCCTTTACCGCTCCATAGGCAATAGCCCCGGCAACAGCATCTCCGGAACCGACAGTATTTCTGACCCGAACCTTCGGAGGCGTAAGAGACAATCCCCAACGAGAGGTCATTACCAGGACATCTCCAGGTCCATGTGTCACGACCGCCATATTGACGCCTCGTTTGATAAGACTTTTTACAAACCTGATTTCTTCACCTCTGCCTTGAAGCCTTCTCCCTGCCAGCTCTTCCAGTTCCTTTAAATTTGGTTTAATATAATCAGGGACAGCGCTTAAAGCCCTGACAAAGCCCGGACCGTTTGAATCAAGCAATATTGGTACTTTTTTCTTTTTAAAAAAAGAAATTGTCTCTCTATAAAAATCTACAGGCACCCCTTTTGGAAGCCTTCCGGAAATAATAAAAAAACTTAATTTAGACCCCCATTTTCTCATCCGCTTTCTAATGAGCTCTAACTCTTTCATATCGATTGTGGAGCTCTCTTCCTTTAAATGTATTTCTCTGCCCCTAAGTTTATCCATAATAGTAAGATTCTGGCGGACGTTTCTCTTGACATGGACAAAATCAAATCTAAGTTTCTCTTTCTTAAGTTCATCTTTTATCCATTCTCCGTTTGCCCCTCCGGCAACACCTATTATAACTACGCCCCCCCCCAATTTCTTTATAACCCTGGCGACATTTATCGCTTTGCCTGAAGCTACTTCTCTTATCTTTTTTACGCCAATATGCTCTCCCCAGCGAAGGTTTTCGACAGAGACGATTTTATCTACAGACGGACTAAGGCCAAGAATGCCGATCATTTTTCGCTTTGGTTTTGCATTTCGGGGCACCCTCTTTTGCTGGCCGTCAGGTTTTTAATTTCTGAGAAGGGCATGGTAATCTCCCTCCCACCTTCCAGCGCAACTATCGCAACACCTTTTAAAAGATTTAGACCCTTAATCTTTCCGGCCCCGTATGCGGTTTGAAGCTTCATACCCTCTCGAGGGGCGCCCTTAGCAAGCTCACGATATTGACACTCTTCATAGGCCAGGCAGCATAAAAGTCTTCCGCAAAGCCCTGAAAGTTTTTCCGGATTTAAAGCTAACCTCTGGTCCTTGGCCATCTTAATTGTAACCGGCGTAAATTCCTTTAAAAAAGAACTGCAGCAAAGCTGCCTTCCGCATATACCGAATCCATCCAGCATACGGGCGGCATCCCGCACGCCAATCTGACGCATCTCAATCCTTGACTGAAACAGCTGGGCCAGCTCCTTTACCAACTCCCTGAAGTCGACCCTTTCTTCAGCGGTAAAATAAAAAATGATTTTAGATTGGTCAAAAAAATATTCCGCGCCTACAAGCTTCATAGAAAGATTCTTTTCTCTGATCATACGGTTACAACTGTGATAGACTGCCTCCTCTTTTCTGGTATTCTCCTGAAATTGCGCGTCATCTTCCGAAGTCATAATCCGCATAACCTTTAATAAAGGCTGTTTTATTTCACGTTCAAGGACCATCTTGACGGCTCCAACAGCCACCCCAAGGTCTAATCCTTTTTCTATCTCTACCACACACCAATCCCCGGGCCGGAGATGGACATTATTAACGTCGTATGGCACGACCTCTCCTGATAGACGCAGCCGGATATTAATTATTTCGTACATTTCGCTTGCATGTCTTCGCTAAAGTCAAAAACAGTGTATCGAGCACCAGGCGGGAATTAACCTGGCGGCATATCTCTCTCTGGGCTTGAATTATAGCCTGTAGTATACCCCATAGTGCTGCAAGAGACATTGTCCCGGCCTGATTCGCAAGCTCCTTCTCATAGTCTTTATTTAAGACCTGGCCTAATCCCTCCTTGATAAAAAGGACATCCCTGAACCGCGTAAAAAGAAAATGAAGCGTATCAATAATAAAAACCTGTTTATTGCCGGCATCCTTATTATCCACTATTTTTTGAGAAAGCTGAAAGATATTATCGGGAACAAACTTCCAGTTCAAAATCTCTTTCCTCCATGCCCGGGTTTCAGGGGGTAGAGGCTGCGGTGAAAACCTTACAGCCTGACATCGAGAAAGGATTGTCTTAAATAGATTTTCAGGGCGGCTGCTTACCAGTATAAAGAGAGTCTTTGCCGGAGGTTCTTCTAAAATTTTTAATAGCGATGCAGCTGCCTCCTCTGTCATCCTATGGGCCTCGTCCATAACAACTACCTTCCACCCGCCATAAAGGGACCGAAGATTTACAAAATCCTGCATCTCACGGATGGTGCCGATATGATGTCTCCGGACAGGCCCGCGCGGCTCAAGAATAATCAGGTCGCTTTTTTCGCAGGACAGGGCCCGGGCAAAGGAAAACGCAGTCATTTTCTTTCCCGCGCCTTCAGGGCCCCAGAAAAGGTAAGAGCCTGCTATCTTTCCAGTCTCTACCGCCCTTTTCAAAATGTTGACAGCGAATTCCTGCCCTAAAATATCTTTAAACGGCATCTTCTACTATTTCCCTTATTCTTGCCTGCGTATCTTTTATCTTTCCTCTAACCTTCACCACTTTTATCCGCTCTGGTTCTGCCTTTGCAAGTTTTAAATATCCCTGTCTGACCCTGCGATGAAAGGCAAGTGACTCTCTCTCTATCCTGTCAACAGAACCTTTATAGAAACCTTTAACATTCCTTGCCCTCTTAAGGCCGGTGTCCGGGTCTATATCCAGGAGGATTGTAATATCAGGCTTAAGTCCTGATGTGGCTAATTTGTTTATCGCCTTAACTACCTCTTTTGGTATCTTACGGCCATAACTCTGGTATGCCATGGTAGCGTCAGCAAAACGGTCACACAGCACTACTTTTCCCTTCTGAATGGCAGGTCTTATAACCTTCTCAACATGCTGAACGCGGCTGGCAGCATATAGAAATAATTCTGTTACCGGCTCTATAGAAAATTGTGGCGAAAGAAGAATCCGTCTTATCTTTTCTGCTATCCTTTCCCCGCCGGGTTCACGCGTTGTAATGACTGAATTGCCTTTTTTAGAAAGGTACTGCTTTAATAGCTCTATCTGAGTGGTCTTGCCGCTTCCCTCCGGCCCTTCAAAGGTGATAAATTTCCCGCGTGACATTATGTTTGTCGAAATATTCCTTTATTAGTTTTTTGTTCCTATCCTTTATACCATATCCCATCACGATTCTCAAGAGAATCTTTTTTTTCAAATTGAATGATGGCTTTACTTATGGTATACTGCGGTTGTGAAAATTATAGATAGATATCTCAGCCGTAAATTTATTGTATCTTTCTTTTATTGTCTTATAGCATTCCTGAGCCTTCGTCTCATAATTGATATATCAAGCCGCCTGTATTTTTTGATTTCCCACAATGTGCCTTTCGATATTACCGCCCGTTACTACCTCTATATTATCCCTCATGAAATTGTAAGGCTTATACCGATATCACTCCTCCTCTCAACCTTCCACAATCTTGGAGAACTATCCCGCTTTAATGAATATACAGCTATAACGGCATGCGGGGTAAGTTTGTATAGACTGATCAGACCAATCTTGATCATCGCCTTTATAATATCTACTTTAAGTTTTACCTTTAACGAGTATCTGGTCCCTCCTACGTGGTCTACTGCATTAAAATTAAAAGAAAAATACATCGACCCTAAGTGGAGTCCTCATCAGGGTGCGCAGTTCAATCTCCTCTATTACGGCTCTGAAGGCCGTATCTTTTTCATCGAGACAGTCAACGAAACCGGCACAGTGCTTAAGGCGATACTAATTACTCAAGAAGACAGCAGCGGGCATATCGGCTGGCGCCTGGACGCAAGGCGTGCAGAATGGACCAGCGAAAAGGAATGGCTCTTTTATGACGGTATAATCCGGAAATTTGGCGCATCCGGAGAAATCAAAAGCGAAGAACGTTTTACAAAAAATGTAATAGATATAAAAGAAAGGCCAAAACATTTTTCCCGTAGACAACCGCATCCGGAGGAAATGAGTTTCGTGGAATTAAAAAAACACATCAATCTGCTCGAAGAAAGAAAACAGATGCCCCTGCGTGAAAAGGTAAGTCTCCATAATAAAATCTCATCTCCGTTTATGAATCTCGTTATAATATTCCTGGGTATACCTTTTGCCTTAACCTCTCCGCGCACAGCCGGGCTCATGATAGGACTGGCGCTGAGTTTAGGAATATGTTTTATCTACTATACTATCGCTTCCATTGGACAGGCCATGGGGAATAACGGCTTTATCACACCTCTCATCGCTGCCTGGCTTGGAAATCTAACAGCCCTTATCGGAGGAGTGATTCTACTAAGGCGCGTTAGAAAGTAAATGCTCCATCAATTTATAGCCTTCCTCAAAAAAAATATTACTCCTGATGGCCTCTTCTTCTGAAAGGGCCTGACTATGCCCTTGTTTTATCCCCTCTCCCACAATGGCGAATGGAACAGGGTCAGATGTGTGGGTGCGGCAGGTTATCGGAGTAAAATGATCTGATGCAATGAGGATACGGTCTATCTTTCTTTCTTGAAGGGCATCCCAGAATAGACTTACCATTATCTTATCAATACGTTCTAACGCCTCTATCTTATCCTTGAGTCTTCCTTCATGTGAGGCCTCATCCGGAGCCTCAACATGGATATAAACAATATCAGCGCTATTAAGTTCATTAAGGGCGTATTCTGCCTTACCGAGATAGTTTGTGTCAAGATATCCTGTAGCCCCGGGCACTTGGACAATTCTCATAGACAAGACCTTGCCAATGCCCTTGATAAGATCAACAGCAGAGATGATACTCCCTTTTATTTTATATACCTCAAAAAACGATGGCATAGGCTTTGCAATCCCCTGGCCCCAGGGCCAGATCATATTTGCCATAGATTTCTTTTTAGATAAAATTTCTTTTGATTTAAGGATAAGGTCACATAAAATTTTTTCTCCGTCGCCTTTCGGCATGTGGACTTTAACACTCTCTCCGGTGATGTCATGAGGAGGAACACATTGAAGAGCTAACAATCTCTCCTTATCTCCGCCCTTTATCACTAAAAGATTTCTATAACTAAGACCCGCATAGAATCTGATTTCAGCAGTTCCCATGGACTTATTTAAATAATCTATTAACTCCTTAGCTTCGGAATTT
>DAOWKF010000051.1 GCA_030640045.1 Candidatus Omnitrophota bacterium
AACCTGTCACCCTTATCTATGTCAACGCCGGCGGATTTGTAATTAATACTTTTCAACTCAGGCCTATCTCTTTTGCTATTACTTCTATATCCGGCGGGAGGACAACGGGCTTGGCGATTTCAGCTATAGCCCTGTCCGGGTCTTTCAGGCCGTGCCCGGTAAGTATCGCTACAACGCTCTTGCCTCGCGGGAAATAATTTTTCTTGATAAGTTTTCTTAAACCGGCAATGGAAGAAGCCGAAGCAGGCTCAACAAACACCCCTTCTGTCTCGGCAAGGAGCTTGTATGCCTCGATGATTTCTTTGTCAGAGACACTATCAATAAGACCTTTTGACTCCTGCCCGGCTTCTACAGCTTTTTCCCATGAAGCAGGATTCCCGATCTTTATGGCTGTGGCTATAGTCTTTGGTTTTTCCACTACCTTTCCCAAAACTATCGGCGCTGCGCCCTCTGCCTGAAATCCAAGCATAACAGGAAGTTTTTTAATCTTTTTAGCTCCATACCACTCTTTATACCCTTTCCAGTAAGCAGTAATATTACCGGCATTACCTACGGGCATTACCTGATAATCAGGGCAATGACCCAATTGACCGCATATCTCAAAAGCGCCTGTCTTCTGCCCTTCAATGCGAAACGGGTTTATAGAATTTACCATGACCAGGTCGAATCTTGAAGTAAGTTTCTTTGTCACTGTGAAGGCATCGTCAAAATTTCCTTTGATAGCTATAACCTTAGCTCCATGAATAAGCGCCTGAGAAAGTTTCCCCAAAGCAATAGCGCCCTCAGGGATAAGGACAACTGATTTAATTTTCGCGCGCGCGGCATAGGCAGAGGCAGAGGCAGATGTATTGCCGGTAGAGGCACAGATGACTACAGGAGCCTTGTGTTCAACTGCCTTAGATACAGCAACTGTCATTCCCCTGTCCTTAAAAGACCCTGTTGGATTAGCCCCTTCGTATTTTAAATATATCTTTAGATCTGTCTTTAAAAAAGAAGATAGATTGGAAGCAGGCAGAAGCGGGGTATCACCTTCCTGAAGGGTAACTACAGGTGTCCTGTCACTTACAGGAAGATACTCGCGATATGTCTCTATTACGCCCTGCCACATTTAATCTTCAACCTCCTCAACCCTGATAAATAGACTTTTTTCTTTAACTACATTCAGTCTATCAATAGAGGAGATGGCCTTGCGCATGCTGGATTCTCTGGCCTTATGAGTCATCATGACAATAGGGACACCTCTGGTGCCGCTTCGCTCCTTCTGGATGACACTGACAATACTTATACTGTGCTTGCCCAGGATATCACATATCCTGGCAAGAACCCCGGGTTTATCTATTGCAGAAAAACGGACATAGTAGCGGGTGAAAAGCTCGTCGATGGGTTTGATTACAAAAAAATCTGGGACAGTCCCCATTTTTTTGGAAGCGATTGCCTTTACATCGCTCAGGATCGCACTTGCAGTGGGCAACCCCCCTGCGCCCTGGCCATAGAATACCATCTTGCCGCATGCATCTCCTTCTACAAAGCAGGCATTGTAGATACCGTGAACCGAGGAGAGGAGATTGTCTTTAGAAATAAGGGTTGGATGGACCCTTGCATCAAGTCTCTTTCCTTCTGCTTTTGCAATGGCTAAAAGTTTAATACTATAACCAAGCTCTCTCGCATAGATTATATCACGCCTGGTAATTCTCCTTATACCTTCCACATAGATATCGGACAATTTTACAGGTGTCTTAAAAGAAAGACGCGCGAGTATAGCAAGTTTATGCTGGGAATCAAACCCGTCAATATCAAGGGTAGGATTATGTTCGGCGAATCCCTGCTCCTGCGCCTGTGATAATGCGCGGGCAAAACCTATGCCTTCTTCCTCCATAGCAGAAAGGATAAAATTGGCAGTCCCGTTTATTATGCCGTAGATAGACCTTATCCTATTTGCTGCAAGACCCTCTCGAATTCCCCGAATAATCGGTATGCCGGCACACACGCTCGCCTCATACCCGAGGGAAACACCTTTTGCTAAGGCCAGTTTCTCAAGTTCCTCACCCTTCAAGGCAAGCAGTGCCTTATTAGCTGTAACGACATTTTTCCCCTTCTCTATGGCAGATTTTATATAACGATACGCGTCATTTAAGCCGCCAATTAGTTCGATAACTATATCAATCTCAGGATCATTTAAAATGTCATCGGGCCGGACAGAAACATTTTTTTTCTTATCTTTATCTACTATTCGTTTTAAGATAATACCATCGGCCCTGGGCCAAAGCTTCACAACACTCTTACCAACAGTGCCAAGCCCGATAAGGCCGGCTTTACTTTTTCCTGAACGCATTTTTAATTCCTTTCAGTTACGCTTAACGGCCGGCGTTTTTTTATCTTAGGCACAAACTTTTGCACTGTTCTTTAACCTCATCTACCCCCACCTTCTCCCCTAATTCTTGAGATAGCGAGGTCATTTCTACATCTTTAAAACCGCATGGCCGGATATAGGAAAAAAATTTTAGGTCAGTGTCTATGTTAACTGCAAGCCCGTGGAAACTCACCCATTTTCTAAAACCAAGTCCTATAGAAGCAATCTTCTTTCCATTGCAAAAGACGCCTGTCTTTCCCGGCACCCTGTATCCTTCAAGCCCCGAAGTTTCAAGCGTACTTATGACAAGCCCCTCTATCCAGCGTATCATATCATGGACATCGTATTTAAAACAAGCAAGATGAAAAATAAAATATAACAAAATCTGCCCCGGACCATGATAGGTGATATCACCGCCGCGATTGACCTCATAAACCGGAATCCCCATCTCTTTAAGGCTGTCATCTGGCACAAGGATATTTTTTTTGTTTCCGCGCCTGCCCAGGGTATATACTGATTCGTGCTCAGCCAGTATGACAAGGTCTTCTTTCCTCTCTCCTTCTATTCTTTCTCTTACTAATTCCTCCTGCCTGGTCCAGGCTTTATTATACTCAATCCTTCCCCAATCTACAAATTTCATTTTTCTAAAAGTAGCCTGTCCCCTTTTTTTTTACATTTTTTTCAGGGATTTAATCCCCAGGAGTTTCAGGCCGTGGGAAAGGATTATCCGGACTGCCTGGGCTAATAAAAGCCTTGCCTTAGTTATATCATCATCATCGGTTATGAATCTATATTTATTATAATACTGATGGAAAAGTGAAGCCAATTCCAGGAGATACGCAGTCAGTCCCTGTGTCTCTAAACCCTCCGCTCCCCTCTTTATTACTCCGGGATAG
>DAOWKF010000129.1 GCA_030640045.1 Candidatus Omnitrophota bacterium
AATGATAAAGAGCACAACTGACACACTGGAACCATATCCAAAGTCGCCCGCAAGAAAATATTTGTAACCATACATGGAAAATGATGTGGTCGCGCCGCCGGGCCCGCCCATGGTAAGCACATATACAAGATCAAAAATCCGGAGTGCATCAATTGTCCTGAAAAGAAGTGCTACGATGAGCACAGGTTTAAGGAGAGGTAAGGTAATTTTATAAAACCTCTGCAAAAAATTTGCCCTGTCTACCCTTGCCTGCGCATGAAGTTCTACAGGAATTGCCTGTAAACCAGCAAGCAGGATGATCGCTACAAAAGGTGTTGTCTTCCATACATCTGAAATCACCAGGGAAAAAAATGCCCCGAAGTTTGAGCCCAGCCAGTTTATCGGCGCATTCGTAAGGCCCAGCTTCATAAACAAAAAGTTTGCCAGACCATAATGATAATTATAGATCAATTCCCACGTGCGGGCAGATATCGCAGCGGGTATTGCCCATGGTATAAGCACACAGGCGCGAAGGAACCCTCTAAACGGGATAGACTGGTTTAGAATCACCGCGAATAAAAATCCAAAAATCATTTCCAGGGGCACAGAAATTATTAAAAATAACATGGTAAACCGAAATGCCTGCCAAAAACCAGGGTCTTTAAAAAGATATTTATAGTTTTCAAAAAATATAAATTTCTTTTCCAGAAAAGAGATATCCTTGAAAAGACTCGTGAAAATTGCCCCAACCACAGGTAAAAGGATAAAGGCAAGAATAAATACAATAAGCGGAAGTAAAAAGCTATAGGCCTCGCGCAGTTCCCTGTAATTTCGTATTTTATTTATATCTTTCAACAATCTTCTGCGCTTCTTTTTCTGCGGCGAGCAATGCAGCTTCCGGGGATAAGGCACCGGCGAACACCGCATTTATATACCGTTGGAGGACCTCTGATATCTGGGTATAATAAGGAAGAAGCGGACGTGGATGCGCATTTTCAAAGACATTTCGAAGGCCTGCGAAATGTGGGAGGTTACGGAGCACGTCTCGATCTCCGTATACATCAACCCTTCCGGGATTCCAGCCGAGTTCCATAGCAAGTCTCTTCTGAGTATTGTAGGAAGTCACAAATTTAACAAATTCCCAGCTCAACTCTTTCACATCGGAATATTTCGATATACCTATATGCCACCCGCCCAGCGTTGAAACACTTTTACCGGATTTAAAATGAGGAAGTTTTGCTATTCCGACTTTATCCCGAACCAACGAATCCTGGTGCTGGTGGAGTGACCATGCATACGGCCAGTTGCGTTCGAAAAGGGCATTGCCGAGTTCAAAATATGCCCTCACCTCTTCCTCCTTCATCTCTGTAAAGGTGCTGGGAGGAGATATTTTGTATTTAGTTATAAGCTCATTCATAAGTTTCACTGCCTCTATATTCTCGGACGTATTCAATAATATCTTATCTCCTTCAAAATTAATCCCCCCTTCATTCGATACTGCAAATTCTAAAAAATTACATACCAGCCCTTCATACTGGGCACCCTGCCACACAAAGCCGTAAAAATCAGGATTGGTCTTTCTAATATCTTCCTGTATCCTGAGAGAATATTCAATAAGCTCTTTCCATGTCTCAGGCGGCGACTTAATCCCATACTTTTCTAAAAGGTCTTTCCGGTAGTAAAGAAGTCCTCCGTCTATATATACGGGGAGCGCAATAAGGGTTCCCCTGTACCTATCTGCCAAATTCACTACCTTTTCAAAAAATGGGGGGAAATGGGGAGTGTGGAACCTGCCCGTAAGGGTGCTGTCCCTTTGTGGACTGTCCCAAATTTTTTCATCAAGCCCTGCAAGCCAGTTAGAGGCTGCAAACTGGGCGATCCAGGCAACATCCATAAGAAAGACATCGGGATCACTCTTTTTAGATTTTAAGGAAATGACAAGTCCCTGGCGGCGCTGGTCAGTATCAGTGGGCTGGCGGAGGATATCAACCTTTATCCCTGTTTGCTCCTCAAATTGAGTTATGAGCACCTCCCAGAATTCTAATTCATTAGGCGCCCCGCCCACGGAAAAAGTAACTACCTTCTCATCTTTCCTGGAGCAACCGGCAAGGAGGGTTATAAGACAAAAGGCAACAAAAATCAGCGATGGTGAGCGTAGTCGAACCATTCGCTTTACGTTTTATTCACATACAGTGTCTGCGTTGGATAAGCAAAATCAATTCCGCGTTTTTCAAACTCTTCCTTAATCGCAAAGTTAATCTCCTGCTGAATATCCATATATATATTGTAGTCCCTGCTCATAACATAGTAGACGACTTCAAATACCAGGCTAAAATCCCCGTAGGCAAAAAAGTGCGCGCGGTCAAAAGTTGTATTCTTAACATTTTTTATAACATTCGTGATAATTACCGGTATCTCTTTTACCTGCTCAAGTGTGGTTTGATAGGTTACCCCGAGCTTAAAAACTACCCGTCTTTTACCCATCCTCTTGTAATTACGCACACGGGAATTTGTAAGGTCAGTATTGGAAAAGACTAATTGCTCCCCGCCCAGGCTGCGCACCCGTGTGGTTTTAATTCCGATATGTTCAATAGTCCCCAAATAATCGTCAAGTATGATAAAATCACCAACCTCAAAGGGGCGGTCAAATAATATGGCAAAATAACTAAATAAATCTCCTAAGACTGCCTGGGCAGCCAGGGCAATGGCTATACTGCCGATGCCTAAAGTTGCAATTACTGTATTGATCTCAAAACCAAGATTGTCTAAAAGAAGGATAATAGCAAAACCCCAGACAATTGCCTTTATTGCCTTAACTATTCCTTTAAGGCTTTGGTCCTGGGCTGCATCCCTTCCCTTCTTTACCCAATGAGTTTCAAGGCTGTAATTAATTATTGACAGTACAAAACGAACGCCGAAAATAGTTAAAAGAACTAACCATAAAACATCAATCCCTTTCTTTAAGCTGGGATCTAAGGTCAACCCAAGGACACCAAGATAAAAAGCGCCGAAATAGAGTAAGGGGAATAAATTCTTTCCGACAAGACGGATTAAAAAGTCATCTATGGTAGTGGCAGTTCCCTTTGCCCATGTCTTGAGACGTCTTAAAACAAAAACTCTGAATAGTCGAATAATAAAGACATTTATGAGAAAGGTTAAAAGACAAATAATATAATCGTTTTTCAATATCTCAGATATATTCATATCAAACCCCCTATCAACGCAATCCCGTTATCTTGTGAGAGGCCCCAGGCCTTTAGCCGTGACAATGGCTAAAGTAAGAGAAGTGACCATAAACACGATGGCTAAAATTGTAGTTAATTTTGAAAAAAACGTGCCGGCGCGTGTGCCGAAAAGTGTCTCGGTAGCACCGCCAAAAGCAGTGCTCAAATCCCCTGCCTTACCGCTCTGTAATAAAATCACAACAATAAGAACAAGCGATACCACAACATGTACAACAGCCAATACTACAGTAATCATGAATTACCTCCATATTTAATGCTTCGACAGAACTCAGCATTAACCCTGAGCATCGTCGAATGGGTTAATGATTTTTAAAAATGAATCGGCATTTAAACTTGCTCCGCCGACAAGAGCGCCGTTTATATCCTTTGCTTCCATAAGCTCTTTTGTATTTTCAGGTTTTACACTCCCGCCATATAAGATACTTAAAGACGAGGAGATATCCGGGGAATACAATTTTGAAAGAATCCCTCTAATAAACCGGTGCATCTCCTGCGCCTGGCCCGGGGTTGCAGTCTTCCCTGTGCCAATAGCCCAGACAGGCTCATATGCTACCACGCACTTTACGACATCCTTCTCATTTATGTCTTTAAATGCGCCTCTAATCTGCCTCTCTACAATAACCTCTGCCTCGCCCTTTTCCCTCTCCTCAAGCTTCTCGCCGCAGCATACAATCGGCCGCAGGCCTGAAGAAAT
>DAOWKF010000035.1 GCA_030640045.1 Candidatus Omnitrophota bacterium
CAATGACCCTGAATTCATAAAGGCATTCAAGCGGGAAGATCCCAGGGCTGTGTCTCAATATCTCGGCCAGTGGAAGCGCAGGAAAAATATAGACGTTGTCATGGTGACTGACCCCCGTCATTCACAGCCCATACCGCCGGGAGAGACCCTTATGCTTATAGAAGGAAAAGGGATTAAACAACTCCTTGCAGGGACAGTGACTTTCCTCAAAGAAAGAAAAAAGGTCATAGGGACTATTTATACAGGAGATATGCTGGATGAGACATTTGCAGAGGAGATGGAAAAAAACACCGGTGTTACGACGGTGTTATATGTTAAGAGCTTTCCTGAAAGGGAAGATAGGGAAGGAGAAAAGATAGAGATACGCGGCCTTAGCACTACAGAGGAGATTATTGGAACTGTTTTTAAAGAAGGCAAGCCTTTTTATACATCTAAGACTAAATTTAATGACATAGCCTATCACGGTCTTTATCAGCCGCTTATTAGCAGCCAGGGGACTGTGCTGGGTATGATTTTTTTTGGTATAGCTCACCCGTACTCTTTTCAGACTGCGATCTCCGGACAGAAATTTTTCCCGTTGAGTATAGGTCTGGGGGTGGTCCTGGCCTCTCTCTTCGGCTATACGATTGCCCGGGGAATTACTAACCCTATTAATTCCTTTGTGAAAGCTGCCCGCGCTATCTCATCAGGAGACTTTGACCAAAAAGTAGATGTCCGTTCCAGAGATGAGGTCGGGGTTCTGTCCTCTGCCTTTAATCTAATGACCAGGAAACTGCGCCAGTTTAAAAAGCTGGAAGATGGCCTGCGACGGAAGGAAAGACTTGCGGCGTTAGGTGAGCTTTCTGCCGGGGTGGCGCATGAGATCAGGAATCCTTTAGGTGTAATAAAAAACTCAGCCGAGATTATAAGAGGGAAGCCGGACGGACATAAGATAGAGGAACTATCTACTTTTATCATCGAAGAGGTCGATCGTCTAAACAGGGTTGTGGGGAATTTACTTGAGTTTGCCCGGCCGCGCGCTCCACGCTTAATTCAAGAAAATATTAATGAAATAATGGAGAGGGCAGTAAGGATAATTGAGGAAAAGGCAAAAACAAAGGGAGTGACTATTAAAAGAGAATATAGTAAAGGTCTCCCTCAGAAGTTATTATGTGATAGCGGACAGATGGAACAGGTATTTTTAAATATCATTATAAATGCCCTGGATGGGATTACAAATCCGGGAGGAGAGGTTGCTATTAGTATCCTTTCAGGAAAAGAAACTGGAGAAGAACCTTCTATTATTGATTATATCTATATCCGGGTAAAGGATAACGGCGCGGGTATAAAAGATGATGATATACGCAAGATCTTTAACCCATTTTTTACTACTAAATCTGACGGCACAGGTCTTGGCCTTTCAATTGTCCATAAGATTATAGAAAACCACGAAGGCGAGATTGGTATCCGGAGTAAGCCGGGAGAAGGAACGACCATAACAATAAAGTTACCTGTTAAATCCATAGGCTAATGAGTGAGAGAATACTTGTTATTGACGATGAAGGAAAGATGAGGCGCGTTCTTGAGATGAGCCTATCTGAACAGGGATATAACATTTATCTTGCAGAAAGCGGAGAAGAGGGGATTAAAGTCCTTCAAGAGAAAGATGTGGATCTGGTTATTGCGGATATGAAGATGCCGGGTATAGATGGGCTTAAGGTCCTTGAGAGAGCAAAGGAACTGGATCCTGACTGCCCGGTTATTTTAATGACTGCTTATGGAACCGTAGAGACAGCGGTCAAGGCCATGAAGGAAGGCGCTTATGATTATATCTTAAAACCATTTGAATTAGAGGAGATGAATGTCCTTGTCCAAAAGGCCTTAAGGCTCACAAGGGTTATAAGAGAAAATAGGGCATTAAAAGAGGAGCTGAAAGGACGTTATGAGTTTCAAAATATCGTTGGCCGCAGCCGTTTAATGCAGGATGTCTTTAAATTTATCAATCAGGTTGCTCCTACCGCCAGTACTGTTTTTATCTATGGAGAGACAGGGACAGGAAAGGAACTCGTAGCCAGGGCTATTCACTATCAAAGCCCCCGTCGGGAGGAACCGTTTGTGCCGGTCAATTGCGCCGCTATACCTGAGACCCTCTTAGAGAGTGAACTATTCGGTTATGTCAAGGGGGCCTTTACCGGTGCGCATATGAATAAAATAGGCCGTTTTGAAACAGCCCATCGCGGCACCATTTTTTTAGATGAGATCGGGGATATGCCTATGTCTTTACAGGCAAAGATACTTCGTGTCTTGCAGGAGAAGTCTTTCGAAAAAGTCGGAGGGACTGAGAGCGTAAAGGTTGATGTGCGTATTATTGCCGCAACAAATACTGATCTTAAAACAGCGTTAAATAAAGGGACTTTTCGTGAAGATTTATATTACCGCTTGAATGTCTTCCCTGTATATCTACCGCCTTTACGGGAGAGGAAAGAAGACATTTCACTTCTGGCGCACTATTTCCTTAAGCGTTACAACAAGGTATTTGGTAAGGATATTAAAGAAATCAGCCCTGAGTTTATAGAGCTTTTGTTAGAACATCATTGGCCCGGGAATGTAAGGGAGTTAGAAAATATTATGGAGAGGGCTATAGTTTTAGCTGCAGGTTCAATCCTTAAACCAGAGGTGTTATCTTTTTATGTTAAGAAAGGCGATAAGGCGGGGCTCTGGAAGGGTGCAAACTATAGCGCAGCGAAAGAAAGGGTCATGGATAGTTTTGAAAAGGATTATCTCACGCATCTTTTAAAGACGGCTCATGGAAATATTTCTGAGGCAAGCCGTATTGCTCAAATAGATAGAAAAAATTTATACCAGAAACTAAAAGAACGCAATATCGATTCTTCAGAGTTTAAGTAGTAAATTTACCACACCTGTGGTTAAAATACCACAATCATTACCCTGTTTCCTGTAAAATTTATTCAAGTATTTTTATATCTAACCTATTCAAAATAAATAAGTTAGAACAAATATTATTTTTTTTAGAGAATTGGCACATATATTGCTTATATACAAGGTATCAGTGGAAAGAATTTAAACCCAGGCGGCAGAGTTTCCCCCATTCCTTCTTTTCTCTGCCCCCACTGATTTTAAGGCCTGTTTAAAAAAACAGGCCTTTTCCTTTTTTTCTTGCAAAAATTTATCTTCCGGTATACTATTAAGATATCATGTTTATTCCTCTAAAAAGCGAAGCCCCGCTCAGACGTTTTCCCATAGCGGTTATTTTCTTGATTTGTATTAATATTTATATATATTTTCAGGAACTTTCCATGGATACTAAGTGGATCCTTGCGTATGCCGTTACTCCTTATGAGATATGGCACAATGTTGACAGACTGCCGCTTATTCCGTATCATGTCTATTTTACCTTTATTACATCTCTTTTTCTCCACGGAGGTTTGTTCCATCTCTTAAGTAACATGCTTTACTTATGGATATTTGGCCCAGGGCTTGAAGATAAGATCGGTCATTTTCGTTTTATCTTTTTTTATCTAATCTGCGGTGTGGCAGCAAGTTTTGTCCACGTTGTCTTTAACCATGAATCTCTCATTCCTATCATTGGAGCCAGCGGCGCTATTTCAGGTATTTTAGGCTCATATCTAATTATTCTCCCGAGGGCAAAAATAAAGACATTTATTTTTATTCGTCTCTTTCGCATACCTGCTTTTGTATTCCTTTCTATCTGGATTATCCTGCAATTTTTGAATTGTATTTTTTTAAAACCCGAAGACGAGACAAGCATTGCCTGGTGGGCGCATATCGGCGGGTTTTTAGCCGGGTTTATCTTTATACGCCTGTATCAGACAAGAAAATAATTCCATAACTTGAACATAATTTTCAGTGGTTAGAAAAATAATTTTCCTATACCATAAAAAAGCGTTAGGATTGGTTTATACAACATATAGTATAGGGACAACTTAAAAGATACTACCTGTAGCGCTTTTTTTTAATTTTTTTCTTGACATGGTTTTCGAAAAGAGATATACTTAAAAAACTGTAGTTTTGATTTTTTAAATGGGATCTAAAAATATAAAGAAGGGATAAGGACATGCTTGTGAAAAAATTAAATTTAACAGAAAATGCGAGGACAGTGCTCAAGAAGAGGTATCTTATTAAGGATAAAAAAGGAGAGGTAGTAGAAGCCCCTGAAGAACTTTTTCAGCGCGTTGCGAGTTTCATCGCCGAGGCAGATAAGGCATACGGGGCTTCTCCTAAAGAGATAAAATCTATAGAAGAAAAATTTCATAACCTCATGACCAATCTTGAATTTATGCCTAATTCACCTACCTTAATGAATGCCGGCCGTGAACTTGGACAGCTCGCAGCCTGTTTTGTATTACCTGTAGATGATTCTATGGAACATATCTTTGAGACTATAAAAAACACTGCTATGACGCACAAGTCGGGTGGGGGTACGGGATTTTCCTTTTCTCGTCTGCGGCCTAAGAACAGTCCTGTCAAATCTACCGGAGGGGTATCAAGCGGCCCGGTTTCATTTATGAAGGTATTTAACGCAGCTACAGAGGCTGTAAAACAGGGTGGTACAAGGAGGGGCGCAAACATGGGAATTTTGAGAATGGACCACCCGGATATTTTAGAATTTATCACCTGCAAAGAAAATAACAAAGAGATCACAAATTTTAATATTTCAGTCACCGTCACCGACGATTTTATGAAGAAGTTAGGAAAGGGCGAAGACTATGATTTGATAGATCCCTCTACGAAGAAGGTAGTCAAACAGCTCAATACAAAAGAGGTATTTGATCTCATAGTAAAGATGGCATGGAAGAACGGAGAGCCGGGGATTATTTTTATCGACCGCATGAATGAATTTAATCCTACGCCAAAGGTCGGGACATATGAATCTACTAACCCTTGCGGCGAGCAGATACTTTTGCCCTACGAGAGCTGTAATCTTGGTTCTATAAATCTTTCCCGGATGACCATGGAGAGCGCCGGTAAAGTTGAGGTAGATTGGGAAAAGCTTGGGAGCTCCGTTGATACTGTAGTGCACTTCCTGGATAATGTCATTGACCAGAATAAATTTCCATTGCCTGCTATTGAAAAGGCGACATTGGCTAACCGCAAGATTGGCCTTGGAGTAATGGGATGGGCTGACCTTTTAATCATGCTCGGCATTCCTTATAATAGCGAGGATGCAGTGAATTTTGCAGGGACTATAATGAAATTCGTTCAGGATAGATCCAAACAGGCCTCCAGAAAATTAGCTGAGGAGAGGGGGGCATTTCCTAATTTTAAGATGAGTGTATACTCTGACCGCAGCGAATCTCCAATACGAAATGCCACAACTACAACAATCGCTCCTACAGGTACGATTAGTATAATCGCAGGCTCTTGTTCCAGCGGCGTTGAACCGATTTTTGCCCTTTCTTATTATCGCAAGGTCATGGATAATAATAAATTAGTTGAGGTAAATCCTTATTTTGAAAAGGTGGCAAAAGACCGTGGCTTTTTAGATAGGGAACTTTTTGAACGGATTGCGCAGAAAGGCAGCATCCAGGATTTCAGCGATATTCCGGAAGATGTGCGCAGGGTTTTCGTCGTGAGCCATGACATAACACCGGAATGGCATATACGTATGCAGGCCGCGTTCCAGAAGTATACTGATAATGCTGTGTCCAAGACAGTCAATTTTTCCAATGAAGCAACTCAAGGAGATGTGGAAAAGGCATATAAACTTGCATATAAATTAGGATGTAAGGGGTTGACTATCTATCGTGACCGCAGCCGCGAAGAACAGGTTTTAAATATCGCTAAGACTGACACCAGGGCTGATGGATCTTCCGGGATGGAGATCCGGAAGATTCCACGAAAACGGCCATCTGTCACTAAAGGCAAGACTTTAAAAATTGGCACCGGCTGCGGCAATCTCTATGTTACTATTAATGAAGATGCGTACGGTCTCTGCGAGGTGTTTTCACAGATGGGTAAATCAGGCGGGTGTGCAGCTTCTCAGTCTGAAGCCACCTCACGTCTTGTATCCCTGGCACTTCGTTCCGGGATTGCAGTTGAATCTATATTAAAGCAGCTTCGCGGGATAAGATGCCCTTCGCCGCTCTGGGTGAAAGGCGGAATGATTTTGTCCTGCCCTGACGCCATAGCTAAGGCTATTGAAATGTACCTGAAAGAAAAAAAGGAAGGTATTAATCCCTCTACTCAAAAGGAGGAGGCTCCCATTTTCAAATCACAGGGCCGCTTAGGAAATGTAGTTGGGGTCTGTCCTGATTGTGGTAATGCCCTTATCTACAGTGAGGGATGTATGACATGTATTGATGCGGGTTGTGGGTATTCTAAGTGTAGTTAGATGGTAATATAGAGATGCGTATTTTCCGCCGGAGCGTTTGTTTTTCTCAATAGCATTTCTATATCTAAAATAGTTCTAAATGCTAATCCGTTACTAATTTTTTTGTTTTGTCGGTTAACTCGAAAGAATTTATTGGTTAACAATGCACTTATTTTTAAAAGAGATTGTTGAGAGAATAAAAGGCAATGGGGAAATAAAGAAAGATGAGGCAGTTAAATTACTTCAGGTCTCGAAGGAAGATCTTCTTTATCTTTTTCAGGCAGCATCTTCAATCCGGAGATTTTTTAAAGGCGAAAAGGTCTTTATATGCAGTATTGTAAATGCAAAATCAGGGAAATGTCCTGAAGATTGCGCATTCTGCAGTCAGTCCTCCCGTCACGATACTGTTATAAACAGACATCCCCTTCTTTCTCTAAATGAACTTCTGGAACAGGCTGAGGCTGCTTATAAGAACAGCCAACATCGTGTTGCTTTTGTCACAAGCGGTGCATCTCTTAATGACAAAGAATTCAGTCGTATCTTAGAGGCAGTTAAAAGCCTGTATAAAAAGGGAAGGGTTGTCTGCGCCTCTCTCGGGGGTCTCACAAAAGACCGTGCCATGGCCCTTAAAAAGGCAGGCCTATCACGTTATAATCACAATCTGGAGACAGCCCCTGCGCATTTTCCCAATATATGCACTACACATAAGTTTCAAGACCGCCTTAAGACTATATCAATCTTAAAAAGCGCAGGGATAGAGGTGTGTGCCGGAGGAATATGGGGCCTGGGAGAAAGTCCCAGGGAGAGAATAGCCCTCGCCTTTATTTTAAGGGAACTTAAAATAAATTCTTTACCTGTAAACATCCTGAATCCTGTTGCCGGCACAAAGATTTTTGGAAAATACCCTTCTCTAAAACCATTAGAAATTTTTAAGACAATCGCTATCTACAGATTGATACTGCCTCAAGTAGAACTAAAAATTTGCGGCGGGAGAGAGGTAAACTTGCGTTCTCTTCAGCCGCTTATGTTTTTAGCCGGGGCCAATGGAATAATTACCGGGAGTTACTTAACTACCGCCGGGCAGGAAGTATCTAAAGACTATGAGATGATACAGGATTTAGGGCTTGAATATTAAGTTAGACAATAAAATAATATTCATAAATGGCATCACCGGTGCTATTGGCGAGGCCCTTGCCAGGAGATGCGTTTCTTTAGGCGCAGAAGTATATGGCATATACGGAAAAGATAGATTAAAGGCTGCAGCGCTCCTTAAAGAAAAGGGCATAAAAAGTTTATCTATCGACCTCTCTAAAAAAAAGCCCGCCTTAAGCAGATTAAAAAAATTTTTAGGGTCTAAAAAAATATATGGCGTGATAAATACTGTTGGTTTAACTATAGATAAGCCATTGGTTCATCTCAATGAAAAAGACTGGGACGATGTATTAAATGTAAATCTCTCAGGCATTTTTTATTTAACCAGGACAATAATCCCGCTGGTGGTAGATGGAGGGAGGGTTATCAATCTCTCGTCTTCAACAGGGTTAATCGGAGGAAGAGGCCAGACAAATTACGCAAGTGCCAAGGCAGGCCTCTGGGCATTCACGAAGGCCCTGGCCAGAGAGGCAGCCGGATATAATATTATGGTCAATTTGATATTCCCGGGTTTTGTTCCGTCTAAAATGACAGGGAAGACACCTCAGCGTATCCGGGAGAAGGCAAAAAAAGAGAGTTTGACAGGGGAGATCATGAGACCTGAAGTAGTAGCAGATTTTATTATTTATCTGCTCTCCGGATATACTAAAGGAATCACAGGCCAGGCATTTAATATCGATAATCGTATTAGAAGATGGTGGTAATAAAAGGGGTTGGGATTATCTCTCCCCTGGGACAGGGTAAAGCTGCAAATCTGGCAAAAATGAGAGAGGGAAAGAGTTCTATAAAAAGGGTTTGTAATGAGCAGGGGGATTGGCTTATGGCGCAGGTCCAGGATTCTCTTCTTCTGGAAAGTCTCGCTTCTATGCCAAGGCCTGTTCGGTTTGGTTATCTTGCAATGAAAGAAGCTATTGAAGAGGCAGGATTATCTCAAGAAGAGCTCAGCTCTCCTCATACAGCTTTTATATTTTCCTGCAGCAAAGGAGACTTCAGTTACCTTGATAAAAAGATAGATAAAAATTTCTGGCATAATTTCCTTCCTTCCGGCGCTGCTATTGCTTTAGCTAAAAAATTTAATTTAAGGGGGCCGCAGATTTCTATTGTCAGCGCGTGCGCAACAGGAGGGACTATTATAGCGAAGGCATCGGACCTATTGCTGGAAGGAAAAATAAAGCGCGTTATAGTCGGCGCTAGCGAAGCGCCTCTTACCCGGTTCCTTTTAGCCGGTTATGATAAGATGGGGGTCCTTTCTCATAAAGAGATGCGTCCTTTTGATAGAGTAAGAGATGGATTTGTCCTGGGTGAAGGAGGGGTGTGTCTCATCCTGGAGAAGCAGGCCGAAGGCATGGGAAAGATCGCAGGATGTAGTCTTGCCACAAATATCGGCGTCCCATATAGATTTGATTTAGATGGAGATTC
>DAOWKF010000105.1 GCA_030640045.1 Candidatus Omnitrophota bacterium
ACCTTTAATAGAAGAACTGGATTCGGTTTTGAAGGGACTTAAACAAGAGACAGAGGTAATCCTTATTGATGATGGTTCAGAAGACAGGTCATCACAGATTATAAAAGAGGAAATCAAAGATAAATCCTATTTTAAATTGATCTGCCTTAATCGTAATTTCGGCCAGACAGCAGCCATTGCATGTGGTTTTAGCGAAGCTAAGGGCAGGGTAGTTATTACAATGGATGGGGACAGGCAGAATGACCCGCATGATATTTGCAGTCTTCTTAAAAAGATAGAAGAGGGGGCGGATGTAGTCAGCGGCTGGAGAAAAAAAAGAAGGGCGCCATATTTGTCGCGCAGGCTTCCTTCATATCTCGCAAATCTTTTAATTTCAAAGATGACCGGAGTCCAACTTCACGATTATGGCTGTACACTCAAGGCGTATAGGCATGAGGTGGTTAAACGGCTTAATCTTTACGGAGAGATGCACCGTTTTATCCCGGCCTTAGCCAGCTGGGGCGGGGCAGGAGTGAGAGAGGTTGTAGTGAATGACAGGGTCCGGGTAGGCGGGAAATCCAAATACGGGGTTTCAAGGACACTCCGTGTGTTTTTGGATCTCCTGACTGTAAAATTTCTTTTGAGTTACTCCACCCGGCCTATCCAGATATTCGGCGCATGGGGACTTATCTTTAGTCTCTGGGGCATAGCGAGCCTGGCAGGTCTTATAAGTATGAAGATATTTATGCGAGTGGATATGACCGGAAACCCGCTTTTAATCCTGTCTGTATTTTTATGGATAATAGGCGTGCAGTTTATAGTTTTAGGGTTACTCGCGGAGATTGTAGCCAGGACATACCATGAATCGCAGCAAAAACCTATTTATATAATTAAGGAAAAATATCCGTAATGCGGATATTGATGCTCAATTACGAATTCCCTCCTATCGGGGGAGGCGCAAGTCCTGTTACTCTTTCTTTATCCAGGGAACTTGTCAGGGCTGGTCACGAGGTGGATGTCGTTACCATGGGATTCAGGGGGCTTAAGGCCAGGGAGAATATCGACGGGGTCCATGTCTATCGTGTTCCGTCTCTGCGTTCACGCCGGGATATATGCCATACCCATGAAATGTTTTTTTTTGATTTAATAGCCCTGCCTTTTTGTCTCAATCTTGTAAAAAAAAGACAATATGATATAAACCATACGCATTTTATTATCCCTACCAGCCTTGTCTCCTATTGGCTAAAGAAGTTAACCGGGTTATTGTATATCATTACCAGCCATGGGTCGGACGTAGAAGGATATAATCCTGATAGATTCATAAATCTCCATAAATTTATAAGACCTTTCTGGAGCGGACTGGCTAACGGAGCCTCTTATCTTACTTCACCGTCGCAGGGGCTTAAGGAACTTATCTTAAAAAGAGACAAAAGACTTAAGGTAAAGGTTATTCCTAACGGTTTCAACCTTGTTAGAGATGGGATTTCTAACAAGGCGCGCATTCCGGAGAAGCCCGGGATACTCCTTGTCAGCCGTCTTTTTGAACGGAAAGGCTTTCAGTATTTTTTAGAGGCTGTCCGGGATATGGAATTTGACAATGAGATTAATATTGTCGGAGACGGTCCTTATAGAGGCAGGTTAGAGGAAATAGCGAAAGGAATAAATAAAGATATTCGTTTTCGGGGATATATTGACGGTTCATCGCATGAATATAAATCGTTATATGCCTCTTCTTCTATCTTTGTCTTCCCTTCGAAGATGGAAAGTTTCGGTCTGGTTCTGCTTGAGGCCATGGCATATGGATTGGCTGTCATTACTACTTCCACAGATTCCTTGCGAGAGGTGGGAGGAGATGTCTGCCTGTATGTCCGGCCTGAAAGTGCTTCAGATATACGTTGCGCCTTAGAAAAATTGCTCAAAGATAGGACCTTAAGAGAAGAGTTACAGCAGAAGGCAAAAGAAAGGGCTAAGAGATTTACCTGGCCGAGAATTACAGAAGAGTTCCTCAGTATTTATAAAGAGGTTTTAAATTGAAGATCCTTTTTATTTATCCGGATATCGGGACGCGGGGTAGTGCGCGGCACTTTTATGCGGGTATCGGTTCTTTGAGCAGCGTCTTAAAGGAAAAGGGTCATGAGACAGGTCTTATCTATTGGTGCAACGAACCTCTTTATCTTATAAAAAAAAGGGTGAAAGATTTCTCGCCTGATATTGTTGCCTTTAGCGCCATGACGACCCAGTTTAAACATGTCCTTCGTTTAAGTCAGAGTCTTTCTCGCGAGATAGATTCTATTTTTATCTGCGGCGGGGCGCACGTTACCCTTGCGCCGGAATCTTTAAAAGATGCGCCGCTTAACGCGATCTGCCGCGGGGAAGGAGAAGAGGCCGTCCTTGAATTAATAGAGAAGATCGAACAGGGCAGCGATTTTAGAGAAGTTAGGAATTTCTGGTGGAAGCAGGACAACGTTGTCTTTCGCAATTCCTTAAGGCCGCTTATCTCTGACCTGGACAGTCTCCCGTTTCCGGACAGGGAAATATTTGACTACCAGGGTATTATTGATTCTGACTTTGGCCAGGCCAGTTTTATCTTCAGCCGCGGGTGCCCTTTCAACTGTTCCTATTGCAGTAATCATGCCTTTCACAGGATATACGGCGAACCGTATGTGCGTATGCGAGGCGTGGATAAGGCGCTGGGAGAGATAGAGCATGTCGCGTCCATGTATCTCTTCGATACTATAGTTTTTGATGATGATACTATGACTGTGGATAAGAAATGGCTTAAGGAGTTTCTGAATGGATACAGGAAACATTTC
>DAOWKF010000059.1 GCA_030640045.1 Candidatus Omnitrophota bacterium
AAGGGGACACTCAAGAGAAGGTTTCACCCCAATGTATCCTTAGAGACTTCTCACGGTCAGGTCATTGTCCAAAGAAAATATGAAGACAAATTTAGCCGTTCTCTCCATGGGCTTAGCCGAATGCTCATAGAAAATATGGTAAAAGGCGTAACCCAGGGATATGAAAAGAGACTTGTGGTCGGAGGGGTGGGCTATCGCGTAGAGCTTCAAGGGAAAAAACTTACAATGCAGCTTGGATTTTCTCATCCGGCAGTGTATGAGGCCCCTTCCGGCATAGAGCTTAAGCTCGATAAACAGAATACTATCGTTGTTAGCGGAATAGATAAAGAATTGGTCGGAGAAATTAGCGCTCAGATCCGCCGGATTAAACCGCCTGAGCCATATAAAGGCAGAGGGATCCGCTACGAAGACGAACAGATAAGGCGTAAGGTAGGAAAGAAGGCTGTTTAAATGTTAAAAAAAACCACTAGCAATAGATATTTTCGGCACCGCCGTCTAAGGCAGAAAATTTCTGGGACAGCTAGCCGTCCCAGGCTTTGTGTATTCAGAAGCCTTAACCATATCTATGGCCAGTTCATAGACGATGAAAAGGGGAATACTATCCTTACAGTTAGTTCGATTTCTATCCCTGCCGTATCGAAGGGAAATATTAATCAGGCTAAAGCTGTCGGCGCAGCTTTAGCTGCTAATGCAAAAAAGAAAGGGATAAAAGAAGTGGTTTTTGATTGCGCAGGTTATGTCTATCATGGCCGCGTAAAGGCATTGGCTGAGGCTGCAAGAGAGGGTGGGTTGAAGTTTTGAATGTAAAATCCAAAAAGATTAATCCGGACGAGCTGGAATTAGCAGAAAAGATAGTAGCCATTAACCGTGTGGCTAAGGTAATCAAGGGAGGACGCAGGTTTAGTTTCAGCGCCCTGGTTGTAGTAGGGAATGGTGATGGCTGTGTTGGTTTTGGCATGGGAAAGGCAAACGAAGTTCCTGAAGCAATTCGCAAAGGTATTGCGCATGCCAGGAATAATCTTCTATATATCCCCCGCGCCGGCACGACTATTCCATTCGAGATAAATGGTAAGTATGGCTCGGGGAAGGTCTTTATGAAACCTGCTTCTACCGGCACAGGGGTTATTGCCGGCGGTCCGATTCGGGCTGTTATGGAACTTTGCGGGATAAAGGATGTCCTGACTAAATCACTGGGTTCAACCAATCCTTTAAATATTATCAGGGCTACACTTGAGGCCTTCAAGAGAATAGCATATTTAAATGAGATAACGAAATTAAGACAAAAAAAATGAAATTACACGAACTCAGTCCTGCGCCCGGTTCAAAAAAAAGACGTAAACGTCTTGGTTGCGGCCGCGGCTCCGGACATGGCAAGACATGCACCCGCGGGCATAAGGGTCAGCTGTCAAGGTCCGGCAGCACAAAGAGTCCTGGTTTTGAAGGGGGGCAGATGCCTCTCTATCGCCGTATGCCAAAGAGGGGATTTAAATCCCTGAAAACGAAAAAGCAAAAGAAAAAGCAAAAGGAATAATGTTTTCAGCATTTCGTAATGCCTTTCGTATTCCTGATCTCAGGAAGAGACTCGTCTTTACATTGGGGATGCTTATTGTATGGTGTTTGGGCAGAGGTATCCCTACTCCGGGGATAGACGGCCGCGCCCTTAGTGAATTTTTCCGCACGGCCGCAGGCACTTCAGGCACCCTTTTTGGACTGATAGATCTTTTTTCCGGCGGCGCATTCACTACAGGCGGTATCTTTGCCCTTGGGATTATGCCGTATATAAGCGCGTCCATCATCATGCAGCTTCTCACTGCGGTAGTACCTGCCTTGGAGAAATTGGCAAAGGAGGGAGAGAGCGGACGAAAAAAAATTAATCAATACACGCGCTACGGCACTGTCGTGCTCGCTTTGGTCCAGTCTTTCGGCATAAGCGCTATGATGAGCAATCCCGGGAATTTTAACGGGACTGTCATTGTCCCGAATCCCGGCTGGTCTTTTCGACTTATGGCGGCCCTCTCACTTACTACAGGCACAATGTTTATCATGTGGCTTGGAGAGCAGATTACGGAGAGAGGGATGGGTAATGGAATTTCACTAATCATCATGGCCGGCATTATCTCCCGTCTTCCTTCTGCAATTGGTAAGACAGTCTATCTCCTTAAGATCGGCACTCTCAAACCCATCGCCCTGATTTTTCTATTAGTTATTGGTCTGGGGGTAATAGCCGGAATAATTATGCTTACTCAAGCCCAGAGAAAAATCCCGGTGCAGTATGCAAAGAGGATTATAGGCCGCAGGGTATATGGCGGGCAGAGCACCTATATACCTCTGCGTGTAAATCAGTCCGGTGTTATTCCTATTATCTTTGCGTCTTCTATCCTCATGTTCCCTGCTACTCTTGCCGGTTTTTTAAAGATTGGTTTTATGCAGACCCTTGTCGGTTATCTTGCCCCGGGGGCGTGGCTTTATAATTTGCTTTATATAATCATGATTGTGTTTTTTGCTTATTTCTATACCGCCATTGTATTTAATCCGGTGGACATCGCTGACAACATGAAAAAATACGGCGGTTTTATTCCGGGGATAAGGCCCGGCAGACCCACAGCGCAGTTTTTTGATTTTGTCATGACCCGTATTACACTTCCCGGGGCTTTAGCCCTGGCATTTATCGCGATAATCCCCACCATTATAAGCAGCGGTATGCGTCTTCCGTATCTTGTGGCGAGTTTTTTGGGGGGGACAGGTCTTATCATTATAGTAGGGGTGGCCCTGGATACGGTTAAGCAGATAGAGAGCCAGCTCCTCATGCGGCATTATGAAGGGTTTATGAAAAAGGGTAAAATGACTGGGAGAAGATAAAAATTTTTTTATTATGAATATAATTTTACTTGGTCCTCCCGGTGTTGGCAAAGGCACAGAGGCGAACCTCATCGCTGTCCGCCTATCTATTGACCACATCTCTACCGGTGATATGCTGCGGCAGGAGGTGAGAGAAAATACAGACCTCGGGAAAGATGCCCGGGCCTTCATGAATCGCGGGAAACTTGTCCCGGATGAGGTTATTATGGCTATGGTCCAAAAACGCCTTGTCCCAAATTTTTCTCATGGTTTTATCCTGGACGGAGTCCCCCGCACTTTAAATCAGGCAGAGGTGCTTGGAGAGATCCTGACGGAGTTAAACGCTCATCTGGATTTTGTGATTGAGCTTGAGGCGGGAGAAGATGTCCTGATAGAACGGCTTTCAGGGAGAAGGGTCTGCAAAAAATGTCATGCCCTCTACCACACAATCAATATGAAGCCAATAAGAGATGGTGCCTGCGATAGATGCGGGGGCGAGTTATATCAGAGAGATGATGATAAAGTAGCGACGATAAAACGCAGACTCACTATCTATCAGCAAGAGACACATGGCCTTAAAGAGTTTTATAAAAAAAAGGGAATTTTTCTTACAATTAATGCGGAGGGGAATGCGGAGGAGACATTTAGAAAAATTCATGATTGCCTTGCGCTCAAAAAATGAGTGAAATATGAAATTGCTTCAATTTTATGGTTAAAGAAGGTAAAATAGAAGTAGAAGGGATAGTCCGCGAGACCCTGCCGAATGCACAGTTCTGGGTGGAGCTGGACAACGGACATAAGGTCCTGGCGCATGTCTCCGGAAAGATGCGTATGCATTTTATTCGCATTCTTCCCGGTGATAAAGTCACTGTAGAACTTTCACCATACGATCTCACCCGCGGGCGCATCATCTACAGGGAGAAATAATGAAGGTCCAGGGTTCAGTCAAACCGAGATGTGAGAAGTGCAGGGTTGTTAGAAGGCGCGGCATTGTCCGCGTCATATGTCCAAATCCGCGGCATAAGCAGAGGCAAAAAGGAAAGAGGTAAAAGATGCCTAGAATAGTTGGCGTAGATATTCCTAAAGAAAAGACAATTGAGATATCCCTTACGTATATCTACGGAATAAGCAGGTCCCTTTCTCAGAAAATTTTACAAGAGGCCAGAGTAGATCCACGCAAAAAGGCCAGGGACATCACCGATGAAGAGGCAAGTCATCTTGCATCTGTAATTCAGACAGGGTATAAGGTTGAGGGAGATTTACGCCGGGAGACGCAGCTAAATATAAGGAGGCTTCAAGATACCGGTTCCTATCGCGGGACGAGACACAGGAAGGGATTGCCTGTGCGTGGTCAGCGTACCCGCACCAATGCCCGTATCCGGAAGGGGCCCCGCAAGACTGTAGGGGTATTAAAGAAGAAAGAAGACAGAAAGGAGAAATATGGCGGAGGTAAAGAAAAAGAGTAAAAAGGCCGGAATAACTTCTCCCACCGGTATTGTCCATATTCAGTCCACTTTCAATAATACTGTTATAACTATTACTGATTTAAATGGCAATGTTATGGCGTGGGCAAGCGGAGGCACGCAGAGATTTAAAGGTTCGCGTAAAAGCACGCCTTTTGCCGCGCAGATGGCTGCAGCGGCATGCAGCCAGAAGGCAATGCAGCAGGGGTTAAGAGAGGTTCGGGTATATGTCAAAGGACCTGGCGCTGGCAGGGAGGCAGCTATAAGGTCTATTCAGGCTGCAGGGCTTACAATTACCGTTATTAAAGATGTAACACCTATGCCGCATAATGGGTGTCGTCCTCCCAAGAGGAGAAGGGTATAAAATGGGCAGATACTTAGGTGCTGATTGCAAGTTATGCAGGCGTGCCGGCGAGAAGCTTTTCTTAAAAGGGACTAGATGTTCTACAGCTAAATGTGCTATTGAGAAGAGAAATTCTCCGCCCGGCCAGCATAAAAGGATGCGTTCCAACATGTCTGACTATGCCATAAGACTCAAAGAAAAACAGAAGGTCAAGAGGATCTATGGTATTTTAGAGAGGCAATTCAGGCGTTATTTTATAGTAGCTGAGAAGCAGAAAGGTATTACCGGACTAAATCTTCTTCGCCTTTTAGAAATGCGGCTGGACAATGTCGTATATTATCTGGGCATTGGTCTCTCTCGCGACCATGCAAGGCAGATAGTGTGTCATGGTCATGTTAGTGTTAATGGCAGGAAGGTAAATATCTCGTCTTTTGCAGTTAAGGTTGAAGATGTTATTGAAATCAGGCCTAAGTCCAGAGAATATAAGATGGTTAAAGATGCCCTTGAGGTGACTAAGGAAAGGGCCCGGCCTGCCTGGTTAGAATTCGATGCCAAGGATTTAAAGGGCAGGGTTGTCCGGATTCCTGTCCGGGAAGATATTACTATGGCAGTTCAAGAAAATTTAATTGTTGAGCTTTATTCAAGGTAAAAGGAGTTATATATGAGTCCAAAATGGAAAGGGTTAGAGATCCCCACGGGACTGGTACAAGACGAAGATGTTGCTGCGCCAACTTATGGAAAATTTACAGCCGAACCATTTGAGCGCGGGTTTGGTTTTACTGTCGGCCATGCGCTGCGCAGGATACTTCTTTCTTCTATCCGGGGTGCGGCAGTAACCAGTGTCAAGGTCCAGGGGGTTATGCATGAATTTTCTACTGTCCCCGGGGTAGTGGAAGAAATGATAGATATAATTCTAAATTTAAAAAAGCTGATACTCAGGCTCGAAGGGAAAGAGTCCAAAAGGCTTTTCCTGGATGTAGAGGGAGAAAAAAAGATCACTGCAGCTGACATAGTGGGGGATGAGCACGTAGAGATATTAAATCCGGAGCTTCATTTAGCTACCCTTAATAAACAGGCAAAACTTAAGGCGGAGATAAATGTTGACCGCGGATTCGGGTATTTAACTTCCGAAGAGAATAAAAAAGAAGACAGTTCTCCCGGGCTTATATATCTGGATTCTACTTTCAGCCCGGTTACCAGGGTAAAATATCATGTAGAGAATACCCGCGTTGGACATCGCACTGACTATGAGCGTCTTATCCTGGAAGTTTTTACTAATGGAAGCGTGTCTCCGGAAGAGGCCATTGTCCACGCTGCCGAGATATTGCGCAAGCAGGTAGAGATTTTTATTACCTTTGAGACTGAAGAAGAAGAGCCGGTAGCTGAGCTTAGCGATGAAGAGAAAAATAAGAGAACCAATCTAATAATGAATGTCTCGGAACTTGAGCTTTCTGTTCGTTCTTCTAACTGCTTGAAATCTGCCGGTATTAAGACTATTTCCCATCTTGTTCAGAAGAGCGAGTCAGATATGCTGAAATATCGTAACTTTGGCAAGAAATCTCTGGCAGAGATAGGTAAGATACTTTCCTCTATGGGACTTTCACTCGGGATGAAACTCGAGCCCGAAGTCCTCCAGGTTCTGGAAGATAAAAAATAACCACGTCCTTTTTTTCCATGAAGATACAAATGAAACAAGGCGAACTCCATGTGCCTGATACCCCAATCATTCCCTTTATCGAGGGAGATGGGACAGGTCCTGATATCTGGAAGGCTGCTAAAAGGGTATTTGATGCCGGTGTCCAGAAGGCGTATAAAGGCAAACGGAAGATAATGTGGCAGGAGATATTTGCCGGGGATAAGGGGCATAGACTCACTGGGAAATGGCTGCCGGAGGAGACAGTAGAGGCCTTCAAGAAATATTTAGTAGGTATCAAGGGGCCTCTCACCACACCTGTGGGAGGGGGCATAAGAAGCCTTAATGTTACCTTGAGGCAGACCCTAGATCTTTATGTGTGTCTGCGGCCTGTCCGGTATTTCCCCGGGGTCCCAAGCCCTGTGTCTCATCCGGAAGATGTAGATATGGTTGTCTTCAGGGAAAACACAGAAGATGTCTACGCCGGTCTGGAACTCAAGGAAGGGACAGAAGAGGTCAAAGAATTAATAGCGTTCTGTAAGAAAAAGTTTGGCTGGTCTATTCGTCAGGATTCCGGTGTAGGGCTAAAACCAATAAGTGAGACAGGGAGTAAGAGACTGATACGGGCAGCTATTAACTATTGCATACAGAATAATCGTAAGAGCGTAACCCTGGTGCATAAAGGGAATATCCAGAAATTTACCGAAGGGGCCTTTAGAAAATGGGGG
>DAOWKF010000017.1 GCA_030640045.1 Candidatus Omnitrophota bacterium
ATCCGGATACTTTGGATAAACGAGAAGTATTTTCATTTTTATTTTTGGTCGGGACGGTGAGACTTGAACTCACGGCCTCTTACTCCCGAAGCAAGCGCGCTAACCAGGCTGCGCTACGTCCCGGCCGATTATTTGTCTTCTTCCTTTTCTTTTTTTTCTTCTGCCTTATCTTCGGCAATCTCTTTCTTTTTTAAATCAGATAAATCTTTTTTAAAACTATTAGCCGAATAGGCTGGGACAAGAAAAATTTTATCCCTTCCTTTCACCCGCGCATAGACTGAAGTCCCTGTCGGATTTTTGTCTCCAAAGGACAACCTCTCTTCACTGCTGCCTGTTAAAACAGTTACTTCACAACCTGGTTTTTTAAGTCCGAAATCATCCCAAAGAGAAGGATCTACTTCTAAACTCTGCGAGGCCTTAAGCCTTGAAAGGTCACTGACCAATCCATTTACTGCCTCATCATCCGCCTTTGTAACCATCGGTGATGTAATCTGCCATTCCCCGGATTTATCCTTGTTTAATACAATCTCTTTTTCATTATTGTGTATGATAAGGCGACGGGCATTATTTTCATCAAATTTAAGTAGTGTTTCTTTGCCGTCTGAGAGAGGCCTTTTTTTCTCCACAAGGAACACATAAAGCCCCAGCGCGACAAAAATTATGACGGCGAGGATTATGCCTTTTCTACTCATCTCCTTCTACGCCATACAAATACACCAATAATTAAGAGGAGCGCCGGATATAAGACGACCGAGAGGAAGAATATATTAATCCCTTCGCTCCTGCTTAGACTAACACGGCTTGCCTCTGCCTCTTTAGGCCTGATAGTAATTAAGTCCTCTTCTTTAGCCAGCCAGTTTATGGTATTTAAAATCAAATCACGGTTTCCTGAAAGATGCAAAAATTGATTGCAGGCAAAATCACTATCTCCGAAAACAACCATCCTGCTAAGCACAGAGTCTTCTTCTTTCGTTATTGTGGCCTCAGCTGCTACAGCCACAGGAACAGGTCCAAGCAAATCCTTATCCGCATCATATTTTACGGTCTCAGATTGATAATCAGTCTCAGCCCAGCTTGAAGGACTTGTCTTTGCCAGGGCTAAAACATTATAGCCGCTTTTCTCTTCAGAACCAGGCCTGACTGAACAGGCCAGAGGGAAAAAAGTAGCATATTTGAATTTTTTAGTAATCTCGTGTTCCTCATATTGAGATACAACAGGTGTGGTATACCCTGCCCCAAAGAGTTTACTCATACGATCAATAATAATATCATCGCCCACCTCGATATTCCATTCCTTTAGAAATTTTTTAATTTCCGGAGACAGTTGCGGTTCAAGCATAAATAAAACACTTCCGCCTTCTGCAAGGTAAGCTCTGATTTTTTCTATCTCTACAGAAAAGAGCGGCTTTTTCGGGCCTGGGACAATCAAAACCGATGCATCTCCGGGAACGCTTTCAATCTGTGCCAGGACAACCTTTTCCACAAGATATGTCTCATGCCCAAGGGCCTTCTTCACCTCAGCAAAGCCTTTCTCTCCGCTTTCGTCTATATCCGGTTCACCGTGCCCGCTCAAAAAATAGAGCTTCTTTATTTCTTTTTTTGTTACTTTAAGAATCGCATTGGTCAGGTCCTGTTCTTCTGTGCCGGTAAATCTCTCTGTCTTATCCTGATATAATAAAATACTTGTCCCATATTCTTCTATTCCGTAATTTTTGGCCAGGAGGGGATTGCGGTCAGGATCAATGATCTCATAACTAAATTTCTCACTCTTATACGCATATTCATCCAGGCGGCCTTTATAATATAATGTAACGCTATCCCCTTTCTTAAAAAAGGCCAGGACCTTCATGGTATCAGCGAGATTCTCTAATATCGCGGTAGTTTGTTCGGAGAGGCTGAATCTCTTATTTTTTGTAAGGTCAAAGCGGAGATGGTGCCGCATAGAAATAAAATTTATCAATACAAGTATCCCGATTATAATGATAATATAAATGAAGGTAATGCTTCCAAAGCGTGTGGAACGTTTAATCATCTCTACGCCCTCCACTTTGACGACTCTAACATCTGAACTGTAGTAAAGAGCCCGAGAAAAATAACGCTAAGGTAATACACAATATCCCTGGTATCACACACACCTTTCGCAAAATCGTCAAAATGCTCAATAAGAGAAAGATATGATAACACATTGCCGCCGGCCCCGCTTACAAACTCCGAAGACCAGCCTATCATCCAGAAAAAAAGCAGCATCCCGAAAGTCAAAAGCGCCGCAACAATTTGATTGCCCGTTAAGGTTGATATGGCGAGTCCGATACTGATAAATGCCCCTCCCATAAGCAAAAATCCTATATACCCGCTCCAGACAGGACCCCACTCAATGGTTGAGACCCTGGACATGATAAAAGGATAGAGGACGGTCAAACCACTCATCAGAAAAAACATGAAAAAGGCAGCCAAAAACTTCCCTATAGCAGTCTCTACATCGGATAGCGGCGCAGTAAAAAGTAATTCTATTGTGCCGCTCTTTTTCTCCTCGGCATAGAGCCGCATTGTGAGCATCGGTATAACGAGAAGGGCAATAACACTCATATTCTGAAACAACGGACGCACAACCATTTCATTTAAACTCATCCCCCTGGCCATATAAGGATATTGGGCCATCTGCATGGAACGTAGGTTAAAATACATAAACATATTATAAAAAAAGAAACCTATAATAATTAAAAAAATAGCCAGGATAACATAGGCAATTGGTGAAACAAAATATGCCTTTATTTCCCTTTTAAAAATTGAAAAAACTCTCATCTTCCTTTACCTCCTGCTTCTTGTGTAGTAAGTTTAAGGAATATCTCTTCTAAGCTCATCTCTAAGGGTCTAATCTCTAATAAATTAAATCCGTTTTTAATCACTGCCTCAGCCAGTAGAGGCCGGACCTCTTTCCCGATATCCGTATCCAGGGTATAAGAAAAAAAATTTTCCCGTATCCGTAGAGGCCGGACAGCCTGGACCCCATCAACATGCTCTAAAATATGGGTAACAGATTCGCAAGCCCCTTTCACCTCCATAATGACACGATGTGATTTGCGCAGGTGTCTATCTAAATTTTCCGGAGTATCTATCGCTGTTAGCTTCCCTTCATTAATAATAATAACCCTGCCGCATGTCATACTAACCTCGGGCAGGATATGTGTGCTAAGGAGTATTGTCTTTTCTTTACTAAAACTTTTAATAAGATTTCTCACTTCAATAATCTGTTTTGGATCAAGCCCGACAGTCGGTTCATCAAGAATAAGGACCTCCGGATCACCAATGAGCGCCTGGGCCAATCCTACTCTCTGACGAAATCCCTTAGAGAGTTTTCCTGTTGGCCGGGAGAGAACATTCTCTAAGCCGCACCGTTCGGCAACCCTGTTTACTTCACCCCTTCTCTTTTTCCCGGGTATGCCTTTAATCTCTGCCCAGAAATGGAGATAAGTTCTCACCCTCATCTCAGGGTATATAGGGACATTTTCAGGAAGATAACCGATTCTTCTTCTCAGCTCTAATGAATTTTTATGGACATCAAACCCGCACACCGTAGCTGTGCCGAATGTAGGCTTAAGATAACAGGTAAGGATACGCATAGTAGTAGTTTTTCCCGCGGCATTGGGGCCCAGGAAACCAAGTATCTCCCCCTTCTTAACCTGAAAGGAGATATCATCCACTGCCCTGACCGGGCCATAATATTTAGTTAATGATTTAACTTCTATCACTGTTCTCTCCTGTAACTAAAGGGACAAATACACACCCGCATACCTTTTCAGTCTTTAGTCTCCCCTTCTTTTTTTTAATAACCGTCAATTCCTGCGAAAATCTGTTACCAAGCGGAATAACCAGTCTTCCTCCCTCATCAAGCTGTTCTATCAGCATGCGCGGGGGAGCGGAAATCGCACAGGCTACAACAATGCCTTGATACGGCGAAAATTCCCGCAGGCCTGAATAACCATCAGCTTCTTTAATTATTATATTATCAAACCGTGTTAAATTTTCCGCGGCAAATTTAACAAGACTCGATATACGTTCAACAGTATACACCTTTCGGCATAAAGAAGCAAGTATTGCTGCTTGATACCCGGAACCAGCTCCTATCTCGAGGACCTTCTCATCTCCCTTTAATTCTAATTTTTCTACCATAAGTGCCACAATATAAGGTTGAGAGATAGTCTGTCCTTCGCCGATAGGCAGCGGACAATCTTCATAAGCGCTGCTAACTAAATTTTTCGGGACAAATTCCTCCCTGGGGATCCTTGACATCGCATCCAGGACCCTTTCATCCCTTATGCCGCGGGCTATCAACTGCTCCTCGACCATGCGCCGCCTGAGTATCACTTTCCCCATATAAAAACCGCCTTAAAGATAAGCCTGACAAAACGCAGTGTATCTACCATAGGCTTAATTTTACTTCTCCTATCCTCAAAATAAATAGTGCGTATGGGAATAGAGCCTACTTTAAAACCTTTTGACAGGGCATTTATCAATAATTCCGACTCTGTATCAAATTTAGAAGTAGAAAGTTTTACTTGTTCCAGGACCTTACGCCTTATTAAACGAAAACCCGATTGGGTATCCTTCATTGAACAACCTGTAAGAGAAGATATTATCCCCGAGGTAATCTTATTGGTCCAAAATCTAAGCCATGGCATGGATACTGTACCTTGTCGGGTAGAAGCACTACTCTCCGTCATCCTGTCGCCAAGGATGATGTCCGCATCCTGAGATTGATACGCCTTGATGAAATCAGGTATATGCCGGGCATCGTGCTGAAGGTCGGCGTCCATCGTAATGACAGCGTCATACATTTTCTCCATACTACTACGCATACTACTGCGTAGTACAAAATTAAAACCGGTCCGGAGAGCCTCTCCTTTCCCTGAATTTCTTTCATGCTTAAGGACTATCACACCTGCCTCCATTGCCGCGCTCCCGGTGTCATCCACGGAACCATCGTCTACAACCACTATATCCAGATTAAATTTTTTTAATTCCGGTAAAAGATTCTTCAATCTTTTACTTTCGTTATATGCCGGAATAAGGATACAAATATTCATTATTTATGCCCACAGAGGGTAAAACATAAACCACTGACCGGGATACTTACGGATATAG
>DAOWKF010000068.1 GCA_030640045.1 Candidatus Omnitrophota bacterium
CTTTCAATTTTTTCCATAAGTGTGCATGAACGATTTCCGCTATTGGCTGGGAAAAATCAAAATCTTTTATAAACTCATATGATTTTTCATCCCCTATGCCTGAAAGGAATTCTGAGAATGACAAAGGATGCATTTCCAGAATTTCTACATTTCCAACAGGAAAATTGCTTTCGCCAAGATGTAGACCTAAAAGTGAACCTGCTGCGCATACAGCCAATTGAGGAACTTCTTCCGAAAAATACTTGAGACTGGTAATGGCCCGCGGACATTCCTGAATCTCGTCAAATACAAGCAGATCATTATTAATGTCTATGAAATTATCAGTATAAAAACTAATCTCCTGTGCAATTCTCTGGGGCTTGAGATCTGCTTCAAATACCTTCTTCAAACTATCATCCTCTTCAAAATTCAGATAATGTAATTTTTTAAAATATTCACGTCCAAATTTTTTTAGAGAATAGGTCTTTCCTACCTGCCGCGCTCCTTTAATTAAAAGCGGCTTGCGATTGGCTTTATCTTTCCAGTTTTTTAAATCTGTCTCTATATTTCTAAGCATGTACATATTATAGCAATATTGTAATTTATTGCAAGCACTTTTTTGAAAAATCTCAATTTTTTATTAGGACTATGCGATTTTTGCAAATTTCGAGGTGGGGAACAACGGCACACATTTAAGAGCTTATCTTGCAATAGGTTGTGGTTGCCTGCGGTCAATTTTGTCCCCCGGCCTCCTTCCATGCCCGGCCCTCCTCCGGGCGGCTGCCCTTTTGCAAAAACAGAAAATAGCAAGCAAGAGACTACTAAAAAATAAAAAAATAGAACGAAATAATTGCAGCTTGTTTAGATTATGCTCGCCAGCTATCAGAGTTTGAAGTTGCGGTTTCGTGAGTTTAAACTTTTGCGACGTTCAAAAAGAATTTAATGCGCGTGTACTGGCTCTACTTTTAACTTTAATTTATATCCTATATGGGAAAGAACATTTTCCACCATGTCCAGGGTAGAAAAATGACCTTCTTCTATTTTAGAAATATACTGCTGGCTTACTCCTAACTCATCAGCAAGTTCTGCCTGGGTTAAATTATGCTTGATACGGTAACCAATTATTTTCTTAGCGATTTCAGCCTTTTGCAAGATTAAATCATAGCGTTCCTTAAATCCAGGATCCTTCTTTAGTTTTTCAACAATATGTTCTTTAACTCTCATTTTCTATCGCCTCCTTTGCAAATATTCTTTTCTTCTTTGTTCTGCAATCTTTATCTCGCCTTGCGGAATCTTTATCGTTTTCTTGACAAAACCATTAGTAAAAACTATGCGATCTCCATGGGAAAAGAAAAACAAGATTCTAATTTGGCCTTCTTTGCCCACAAACCTTAACCCAAAAATACCGGGTGCAACATATTCAGTATGAGGTCTTCTGAGTTGAGGCCCATACTTTTCAAGCAATTCTACTTTGTGAAAGAAAGTATCCTGGCTATCATCAGCCAAAAATTCAATGAATTCTTTTACCGGCGCCTTACCAGCATGTGTAGTATAATAGATACACGTATAATTTTTCACTCTTATTCCCTAAACAAAGTATACAACAATTTTGTGGTAAAGTCAAGGATTATTATTCTTTACCGACAAAGATAAAAGGATGAGTGGCTAGGGCCCGATGTTCACACCCACCCATGGTATGCTAATAACATACTTATACTTGTATATAGGTTATTTTTCAAGATAAAAGGTTATAAAGCGTATCTTTTGATACCTTTTTATAGGAGCATTCCAAGATACCCTTTTTCGAAATGTAGGTAAACCAGTTATAGTTTGCCTTTGACTTTATGGTAACGACAATTAGAATTACCTCTTAGTAAAATGTGTTGCATAAACCTCTTCGATATCTGGGGCTCCACTTTTTGAGAATTGTAAATCTGATTTCCTGCCTTTTCCCCAGGATTTATAGGCGGTCCAAGACAGTTTCAATTTCCCGTTTAAGATGGTGCGGCGAACTGTCTTTATAATAAAATTTATCTTTTTTAAATTGATTTTAATAACTTTCTCAAGATAAGGGACTTTTTTGGTTCTCCAATTTTCATAATCTGATTGGGTTAGATAGCCGAGTTTAATGAAAATGTCAACAAAACTGATATATCCTGTTTCCCGTAAAAGGCTTGATGTAATAGTCCCCAGTTTTCTTTCGATCTCTTTCTTATTCATCAACACCTTATTCAGATAGTACTTTTTATATTGTTAAGGGATATCCCTTTTGCCTAGCTTTTGCGTAATATTACGCAATAATTCATAGCGAATAGTTCTTTTTCCCTTTTTATTGAGCGACTTTCTAAAAGCCATTACTCGCTCTTTCCTATTTCGGGATTATTTCGGAATTATTTCGGAATTCTGTAAACAGCACTTTTTGCCCTACCTTCCCTTATAAGAATTCTTTTTTTTACCATAAAGACTTCTTCCATTCCACAGTAGTAGATTCAGGGGGGATCTATAAATTCTGCTTCCTTAAATCTTGGGACAGTCCATTCCTCTCTAATGGTTCGAATTGGTCAAAATGGTGGAGGCGGCGGGAATCGAACCCGCGTTCCAAGAGCCGGGAATTAAAGGCCTCTACGTAACCTAGTCTGATTTTTAATCTCACCTTTTCAATCTCCACCAGACGGGATATTAAAAAGACCAGCTCAAATTTTTTCTTGCCTCATCTCATTGAGCAAAAGATAAAGGCCAGCCTGCTAACCGGCGCCTATTCCAACCCCGCAGGCAGAATCGGATAGACGAAGCACTTTCTATGAAGTGCTAAATGCTGGCATATAGTCAGCACTTATTTTTAGCCAGGATTTTTGAGAGGAAACCTGAAACCTCTGCTACGCCACCTTTACTCTCGTTACTCTGGTCGAAACCGATTCGCCCCCTTTCTATATATTTCCATTTCACGCTCATGCGCCCGGGCCCTGAGCGTTTCACGCTTATCGTAAAACTTTTTACCTTTTGCCAGTGCCAGCTCTACCTTGGCCTTGCCGCGTTTAAAATACAATTTAAGAGGTATCAGGGTCAGCCCTTTCTCAGCTACCCTGCCTATTAATCCATTTAATTCGCGCCTGTGGAGGAGCAATTTTCTTGTCCTCCTGGGCTCATAATTATCTATCGAGGCCTTTCCATAAGGGCTTATATGGACATTACAGAGATAGGCCTCATCATCTTTGATCCTGGCAAAACTGTCCCTTAGATTTGCCCTTCCCTCTCTAAGGGATTTTACTTCGCTCCCGACAAGGACAATGCCTGCCTCCATTGTCTCGAGCATATTATAGTCATGGAAGGCCTTCCTGTTAGTAGTTATCGCGCTGCCATGCCCTCGTTTTTTCTTCTTACCCACTTAGATCCTTCGACTATTCTCAGGATGAAATTATTGAATCCTTCAATAATTTCATCTTACTACTTTTTTTAACCACTTTCCATATAAATCTTGTGCCAGAGTTGAAATACAATTAATGCCCAGAGCTTGTGTGTAAAATTCCTTCTCCCTCTGAAATGTTCATCCATCATCCATCGGATAAATGAAAAATTAAAATAATTCATCTGTCTAATGTCTTTTTCATTAAGTAATTCCCTGACAAAACTATTCAGGTCTTTCTTAAACCATATGCCAAGCGGGACCATAAACCCCTGCTTCCTCCTGGTAAGGATCTCCGCGGGTAATATCCCATTTAACGTCTTTTTCAGGATATATTTTAATCTAAATTTTTTTAGCTTAAGACCGGGGGGAATCGCAGCAGCTAACTCTACGAGTTCGTGGTCACAAAACGGAAGCCTGAGTTCCAGGGAATTTGCCATACTCATCCGGTCGCTTAGATAGAGAGCGTCATCAATGAGGTAAGTCTCCTGGTCAAGATAGAAAACCTTCTCCAAAAAATCCCCGGATTTTATCCCTTTAAAAAAATCGCAGTAGGGGAAAAAAGGATCCGCATCTATAAGCCTGTGTTTCATCTCCTCTGTATAAAGCGACTCCTTCTCTTCGTGATCAAAAAAACTTATCCATCCCATGTAGCGCCGGAACGGAGACCTCGCGCCTCCGCGGATAAACCTCTTGATCCGGCCTCCAATGTCTCCGCTCCTGGTTGTCTCGGGGATAAGGTTATAGAAAGCCCTGTCTATATATCTCCTCAAAAAAACCGGAAGCCTTCCATAATAACCGGAGACCCTTGCCCCGAGATACCTCGGGTATCCCGCGAAGAGCTCATCCCCTCCGGTCCCTGACAATGCTGCTGTAACCTCCTGCCTGGCCATTTTTGAAATTAGATATGTAGGTATAGCTGAAGAATCAGCGAATGGTTCATCCAGAGAAGAGACCACATCATATACCAGCTTTTCTACACGCGGAGTAAGGACATGCTCCCGGTGCTCGGTTTTGAAATGCCGGGCAACCAGCCTTGAATATTTAAGTTCATTATAAGAAGAGGCCTCAGGACCGTATCCTATAGAAAATGTCTTTATCTTTTCACCCCCCACGCATCTACTCATCATAGCCACTATTGCGCTCGAATCTATACCGCCGCTTAAAAATATACCGGGAAGCACATCGCCCCTGAGTCTTATCCTGACTACCTCTTCAAATTTTTTTTCTATCATCCCGCAGACATCTTCTTCCGATGCCTTTAACATAGGCGGATAACCCGCACTCCAGTACTTCTCTATATTAATGCGGCCGTTCTCAAAAATAAGGAAAGAAGCCGGAGGGAGTTTTTTTATTCCCTTGAATACGGATAAATGCCGCGGGATATAGAGAAATGTGAGATAGGCATCAATGGCTGCCGGGTCAATCTCCCTGGAAAACTTTTCATACTTTAATATAGTCTTTAATTCCGATGCAAAAATAAATTTTTCTCCGTCATGGTAATAGTAAAGCGGCTTTTTCCCGAGCCTATCCCTCGCTAAAAAAAGTCTCTCCTCTTTTTTGTCCCAGATAGCCAGGCTAAACATCCCGCGAAGTTTCCTGAGGCACGCCTCTTTCTCTTCTTCATAGAGATGGATAATAACCTCGGAATCTGTCCGGGTATAAAAACGATGCCCATTTTTTATTAAATTCTTCCTTAACTCCTCAAAATTATAGACCTCTCCATTAAAGGCAATCCGTAAATTTTCATCTTCGCTGTGGATTGGATGAGCCGCAAAACCAACAATCCCGCACATGGTTATAATAAAATTTTTAATTTTGTTGACAGCAGGGCGTAATATATAGTAAACTTAGAAAAGTTTAAGGAGTAAAAAATGGCACGTGTATGTGATATCTGCGGAAAAGGGCCGACTACCGGTTTTAACGTCAGCCACTCAAAAAGAAGGACCAAAAGGCGCTGGCTGCCGAATCTTAAAAGAGTCCGGGTGCGGGCAGGCAAAGGCGTAAAAAGAATCAAGGTTTGTACAAGTTGTCTCTCCCGCGGAAAAGTGATGAAGGCGTAACATCCTTTATCTTCAACTCGATAGATTTTATCCCGAGGTAATTATTTTCTTCCGGAAGATACGCCAGGTCAATTTTTGCACCGGCTCTCTTTAAAAAATTCAGGTCTTCTCTATTACCGAGACCAAAACCAATAGCATGGATAAGGCGTCCGTTGCCTCTTAGGAAAAACTTGAGGTGCCTGTTACCGA
This sequence comes from Candidatus Omnitrophota bacterium, assembly GCA_030640045.1. Taxonomy (GTDB): domain Bacteria; phylum NPL-UPA2; class BS750m-G34; order BS750m-G34; family BS750m-G34; genus BS750m-G34. The sequence goes on from DAOWKF010000068.1 coordinate 5,635, forward strand.
CGAGTCTCGGTTTTTCCACTACCTCAATATCGCGGGAGATAAAGACAGGTCCCGGATTGGATGAACCATGCGGATGAAGGAGCGCAAGTTCATCTACAAGCGGCTCTTCGATATCCGTGAAGGATATCTCCGCATCTACATCAAGCACAGGGACGGTATCTTCTTCAGTAAAGGTCGTTCTCGCAAGGCTATTTATCTCTTTTTTAAAATTAGCTATCTCCTGGGGTAAAATATTTAGTCCCGCGGCATATCTATGCCCCCCAAAAGACACAAGCCTTGATTTTAATTCCTCAAGTGCCTGAAATAAATGAAACCCGCCAAAACTCCTGCCGCTTCCCCTTCCTATATCCTCCTTAAGGGCAATGAGGATAACCGGACGATAAAATTTATCCAGAAGCCTTGACGCAACAATACCGATTACACCCGGATGCCAATCTTTATCCGCGAGGACAATGACCGACTCCTCTTTTAGATTTATCTCTTTATCTATCCTGGAGACTGCATGTGAAAGAATTTTTTTTTCAATCGCCTGACGTTCCCGATTGTAACCGTCGAGAAGGCGCGCTATGCCCTCGGCCTCAGACTTGTTTTTTGAAAGGAGAAGTTGGACCCCAAGGCCTGCATCACTTATCCTGCCGGCCGCATTTAATCTTGGGCCAAAAATAAAACCAACATGATATCCCCTGATCTTACCCTTAACCCCGGCCACCTCTTTAAGCGCTATCAACCCTGCCCTCTGTGTCTCGGTTAAGACCTTGAGTCCTTCCTTTGCAAAAATCCTGCTCTCCCCCTGAAGAGGCACAACATCCGCAATTGTCCCGAGGGCTACCAGGTCAAGATAGGAATAAAGTCTTTTATCTTCTATACCCTCACGGGCACAGGTAGACACGCCTAAGAGCGCCTGGGCAAGTTTAAATGCAACCCCTACACCTGCAAGGCCTTTGTCCGGGTAATCAGAATCTCTACGGTGAGCATTAATAAATGCCAGGGCATCCGGCATCTCATCACGAAATTCGTGGTGGTCTGTGATAATTAAATCAAGACCTAAATCTTTACAGAGCGCGGCCTCTTTCACGGCAGTGGAGCCGCAATCGACAGTAATGATCAGGGAAACACCCTTCTCTTTTGCCTCCTGAATTGGCTCCTCTTTCAAGCCATATCCTTCCTCCACCCGATTGGGAATATAATAAGATACATCTCCTCCCAATCCCTTTAAGGTATCCATAAGGATGGCTATAGAGGTCTGGCCATCCACGTCATAATCGCCGTAGATAAGTATCTTTTCTCCCTTATCTATTGCGCGCCTTATGCGGAGACACGCTTTTTCTATATCCGGTAAAAGTTGCGGGGAATGAAGGTCTGACAATGAACCGTGCAGGAAAAACTTGGCAGAAGAGACAGTAGTGAATCCGCGCCTGGTAAGAAGACGGGCTAAAATCGGAGAACAGCCGAGCCCCTGGCTCAGTTCTTTCTCAATGTGCGGGGCGCCGGGGAATATGTTCCATTTCTTTCTCATTTAATTAACGCAGGCTAAAGCCTGCGGCTACCAGGTAAAAAGGCAGCCGCAACATTCAGGTTGCGTACTCCAACTTAAAGGCTTCTTGCGTATGTCC
>DAOWKF010000067.1 GCA_030640045.1 Candidatus Omnitrophota bacterium
CCTTTCCGGAATACCCTGCCCATGGATTATCGTATTCTCTTCGCCTTTCAAGTGTTAGATCCATATCTGCGACACCACTTCTAAACTCCATCCCTCCGATAAATCTCTTTAAACTCGAAAGCCTTAATCCCTGCCAATTTAATTTAAGGTCATGAGTTAGAGTCAACAGGTTTAATGTCCCGCGAAAACTAAATGCAGTGTATTCGTCTCCCTGAGGTTTTCCCTTAAGACTAATCCGGGTCCTCACAGGGATAGTAGGATCAATAAATCCTGAAACACTCTTTAATGTAAAATATGCTTTACGCTCCGGTTCTAAGACTATAATCTCTCCGTCCCGGATATAAAGCTTTGGTAATAAGAGTCCCGGTATTCCTCTCTTCTTTGCCAGAGGATTATAAAAAGCTAAAAAACTCTGCTGTCTTGCTCCAAAATAAAGACGCGGCCTGATAAAAACAATTTTTCCGAGAGGCCGGCGAAATTTTTTGAAGAATATATCCCATATAGTAAAATCCGTCTCTATCTTCTCTGCTTCAATAATGGGAAGGGGGGTGTCTTTATCCAATGTAGTAAGTTTTGCATCGTGTAAAGCAACCTTACCTAAAGGACTCCAGCTTACCCTTTTAATTACCACTGCCTTGCCCATCGCCTCTCCCAGTTCTTCGCGCAGGAAATCGCCGATAAATTTAGTAGCTATCAATGTCATCATCCTGGTATAAACAACAAAGGCGAGGATTATAGCTATTACTAACAATATGACGGTAATATGGGCCTTTCCGGACATTTTATTACTTACGATTTACCCCTTTCTCTTTAAATGTAAGTCCTGTTTTCGCCTTATCCACATCCACTAAAATTACTTTAGATTTTTCAAATTTTTTCTTGAGCATTTCTTCAGCCAGGGGATCCTCCACATACCGCTGGATAGCGCGGCGCAAGGGTCTGGCCCCATAATTTTGATCATAGCCGCGCTCGATCAAAAAATCTTTTGTTTTGCTATTCAATTCAATCTCTATTCCCTTCGCCTTGAGCCGCGCCTTTACATCCTCAAGTTCTATATCTACAATCTTTTTGAGTTCCTCCTTGCCCAGGGAACGAAATATAACCACCTCATCCACACGGTTTAAAAACTCCGGCCGGAAAGTTTTTTTCAATTGATCGGTAAGTTTTTTCTTCATAGCTTCATAGGTAACAGCCTCATCAGTTGCCTGAAATCCAAGAGAGCCTTTTACTAAATTTTCCGTTCCTATATTTGAGGTCATGATAAGGATAGTATTACGGAAATCAACAGTTCTTCCAAAACTATCCGTAAGCCTGCCGTCTTCTATCACCTGCAGAAGGATATTAAACACATCAGGGTGCGCCTTCTCAATCTCATCTAAAAGTATAACGCAGTAAGGTCTGCGCCGGACCTTTTCAGTAAGCTGACCTCCTTCGTCGTAGCCCACATAACCCGGGGGAGCCCCTACAAGGCGCGAGACTGCAAACTTCTCCATATATTCACTCATGTCAACCTGTAGTATAGCATCGGCATCTCCAAAAAGAAACTCTGCCAGGACACGGCCTAATTTTGTTTTACCTACGCCGGTCGGCCCCAGGAAAATAAAGGAACCAATAGGTCTCTGGGGATCCTTTAAACCGGCCCTGGAACGCCGGATAGCCCTGGTCAAGGCAACAACTGCTTCATCCTGCCCTATAATTTTTTCCTTTATTTCTTCCGCCATATGCAGCATCTTCTCTGACTCTTTCTCTTCTAACTTCCCTATGGGGACACCTGTCCACTTGGATACTATTTCGGCGATATCCTCTTCATTTACCACTGTCTCTTTTTCTACCTTCTTCTCTTTTCTCGCCCCGGAAAGTTTCGCTTTTAATTTCCTCTCATCATCTCTATATTTCGCTGCTGTTTCAAATTCCTGGGCCTTGACTGAGGCCTCCTTTTCTTTACGCAGTCTTTCAATCTCTTTCTCCATCTTTTTAACATCCGGTGAAAGGGTTGTCATTGCCAGCCTTGCCTTGGCCCCGGCTTCATCAATAACATCAATCGCCTTGTCAGGAAGAAAACGTCCTGCAATGTACCGGTCCGAAAGTTTGGCAGCTGCAACGAGCGCTCCGTCACTAAACTTTACACGGTGATGGGCTTCATAACGGTCCCTCAGTCCCTTTAAAATCTCAATAGTCTCTTCTACACTGGGAGGGTTGACAATTATAGTCTGAAAACGCCGCTCTAATGCAGCGTCCTTTTCTATATATTTTCTATACTCATTCAGGGTTGTTGCTCCAACACACTGCATCTCTCCTCTGGTCAATGCCGGCTTTAAGATATTGGAGGCATCAATAGCGCCTTCAGCCCCGCCGGCGCCAACAAGGGTATGGAGTTCGTCAATAAAAATAATAATATCCTTAGTCCTCTTAATCTCCTGCATAACCGCCTTTATCCTCTCTTCAAATTGCCCGCGGTATTTTGTCCCGGCAACCATTAGCGCCAGGTCCAGTATAAGGACCCGTTTGTGACGAAGTAGCTCCGGGACATTATCCGAAACAATCTGCTGGGCAATTCCTTCAACAATAGCTGTCTTGCCTACTCCGGCTTCTCCGAGAAGAACAGGATTATTTTTGGTGCGCCGGCTTAAGATACGAATTACTCTCTCAATCTCGTCTTTACGTCCGATAACCGGATCAAGTTTCCCTTGACGGGCAAGTTGAGAAAGATCCCGGCTGAAGGCATCCAGGGCAGGGGTCTTAGTCTTAGTTTGACTTGAAGGGCCGCCAGGGCCAAAACCGGGCTGAGGCATTCCTCCACCGCCAGCGGGTTCCATCCCCCCAGGTCCGCCCAGAAGTTCCATGGTGACTTGTCTTACCTTTTGTAAATCAACGCCTAAATTCTGCAGGACCCTGGCTGCAACACCTTCTTCTTCGCGAATAAGTCCGAGTAAGAGATGTTCTGTCCCGATATAATTGTGTCCCATAGCCCTGGCCTCATCCATTGCCAGTTCTATGACTTTTTTGGACCGGGGTGTAAATGGAACCTCTCCTATCGTAAGCTGTGATGGACCATGCTGGACCTCCTTTTCTACCTCGCGTCTTATTGTCTCTAATTCCAGTCCAAGGAACCTGAGGGCCTCGGCTGCAACACCCTCTCCGGTCCTGATAAGTCCGAGTAAGAGATGTTCCGGACCGATATAATCATGGTTTAACCGGGTAGCTTCTTCCCGGGCTAATATAACCACCTTTTTGGCTCGATCAGTAAACCGTTCGTACATTTTTCTATCTCCTTTTAATGAGAGCACACTTTATGTTTCATAAAGTGTATGCTCGAATTAATCCCGAAGTCGCGACATCTTCTGCGACAAGGGATACCCCATTATAATCATCTTATAGCTTTCTTAATTACCTCTGCCCTTTTCTTATCCCTCTCACCCGGAGTTAATGTCCTCCCTTCCATCTTCTGGAGATGGGCAGGCTGAATTATTATCAAAAGTTTATTCTGGCTCTCTATTGAAATCTTTGTGATAATTCCAATGTCCACTCCTAACCGAAAAAGCGAAAGGAGTTCAAGTGCCTCCTTGGAATTCATTATATGGCTGTATTCGAGTATTCCATAAGCCCTGCCGACTTTATCCTCTAATTCAGACCGCGATTTTTTTAAAAGGATTTCCCTGGCTTTCTCTTCATGGTCAATAATCTGACGGATGATACGTTCGAGGTTATCAATAATCTCTTCCTCGGATTGGCCCAGGGTTATCTGATTAGAGACCTGGAAAAAATTCCCGCTTGCCTGGGTCCCTTCTCCGTAGAAACCGCGTACGGCTACCCCCACTTTACTGAGCACCTGGAAGACTTTATTAATCTGTTTCGTCATGACAAGGGCAGGAAGGTGAAGCATAGCCGAGGCCCGTAGACCTGTGCCGCAGTTTGTAGGACACGCTGTAAGGAAACCCCAGTGGTCAGAAAACGCATATTTGACTCTCTTTCCTATCTCGTCATCTACCTGACTTACAAGCCGCCACGCCTCTTCTATCTCAAAACCTGAGTGAAGAGACTGAAGCCTCAGATGATCTTCTTCATTAATCATAAGACTCACCATCTCTTTTTCACCGATGACTGTAACTCTCTCTATTTTCGATTCGGCAAATTCTCTGCTTATAAGATATCTCTCTACTAAAAATTGCCTATCCAGGGCGGAAAGCTTATTTAATTCAAGGGAAAGGGCATTTTTTAATATTGGACACGCGTTAATACTACGCGTAGAGAGCTTTAATACTTCTTCCCGTTCTCTTTTGCCGGCCCAGCCGGGAAACGGAATACCATCCAGGTTTCTCGCAAGCCGGACCCTGGAACTTATTACAATCTTAGAACTGGCGCCTTTTCCTTTTAACCACTCACCAGGTTCTTTTAGAAGGTCATCGAAATTCATTTAAGTTTACCTTCGATTATTTTTTTCCAATTCCTTAATTTTATCCCTTATCCTGGCTGCATCTTCGAATTCTTCACGACTTATAGCATCCTGCAGAGCGCTCTTAAGTTTTTCGAGTGTGGTACGAGCGGTCTTTTCCCTGTCCCCCCTATTATTTTACCTGTATGTGTTGTCCGTCCATGTATCCTCTTTAAAAGCGGGGAGAGACTATCATGAAATGCTGTATAGCAGCCTCCGCAGCCAAGCCTGCCCTGTTTTTTAAAATCAGCCAGACCCATACCGCACACCGGACATTTTTCCTTACGGACCTCCAGGGGAACCGCAGCTTCAAAATCACCAAGCCCGGCTAAAAGGTCAGCTAAAGAAAAATGCGGTTTAAAATCCACCTCTTTCTTACGGGCGCAATCTTCACAGAGATGCATCTCGGTCATCTCGCCATTACGAATTTCTGTATAATGCACCGAGGCCTGTCTTTTTCCGCAGGAGTCACAAATCATTAATATACCTCCACACCTTCTCTATGAGTCAGGTCTCTAAATTCCTTCATTAATTTTTTTGTAATGGGACCCGGGACACCTTTCCCTATCTTTCGTTCATCTATTTTTACTACAGGTGCAATCTGAGCTGCCGTGCCGGTTAAGAAACATTCAGAGGCATTGTATAGGTCATAGCGGGTAAATACCTTCTCACGGACCTTGAGACCTGAATTTTCCCCGAGTTCCAACACCAGGTCCCGGGTTATGCCTTTAAGTGTCCCCACATAACACGGCGGGGTGAATAACTCATTGCCTTCGATGATAAAAATATTTTCTCCGGTGCATTCGGCAACATAGCCCTTTTCATTGAGCATGACGCCGTCATTTACACCGGCCGTAGTAGCCTCAATCTTTGCCAGGATATTATTTAGATAATTTAAAGATTTTATCTGCGGATTTAATGCCTGGGGAATATTCCGGGTAGTTGCGAGCGTAACAAGAGAGAGACCTTTTTTATAAATCTCTTCGGGATGTAATGCAATTTTACCGGCAATACATATAACCGACGGTTTAGGACACTTTCCGGGGTCAAGCCCAAGGTCTCCTTCACCGCGGGAAACTATAAGCCGAATATAGGCATCCCTTAATTTATTCCGTCTTACTGTCTCGATTGTGACACCTTCCATTTCCTTCGGGCTTAACGGGACTGTCAAGAGAATAGCCTTTGCTGACTGATAGAGTCTGTCGATATGTTCTTTTAGTTTAAAGATGCGGCCGCCGTATGCGCGGATACCCTCAAAGACACCATCACCATAGAGGAATCCATGGTCAAAGACAGATACCTTTGCTTGCTTACGACTAACAAAACGACCGTCAATATATATTTTCATAAATTCTCCTGAACATTATATTATACCACAGTTTTTCCATCTATAATCCGAATTATTTTTTTTGCGCGCATGGCAAGGGCCTCATTGTGCGTAGCAATAATAAACGCCCTCTCCCGTTCCTCACAAAGAGAAAATATAAGCTCCTCTACCCCCTGGGCAGTGTGGCGGTCGAGATTTCCGGTTGGTTCATCAGCAAGGACAAGATCAGGTCCATTGATAAGCGCCCGCGCAATAGCAACCCGCTGCTGTTCGCCTCCTGACAGCTCTCCCGGCCGATTGAAACGCCTTTCCTTAAGCCCCACCACGGTCAACAATCCAATTGCCTTTTCTTTTAGTGCTCGCCTTTCATTACGAGAATTACTACTATTTCTTTCTAAATAAATTAGCCCTGGTAAACATACGTTTTCTAACGCGCTAAATTCCGGCAAGAGGTGGTAGAACTGGTACACAAACCCAATATTTTCATTGCGGAACCTTGCCTTTTCCACGTTATTCAATTGATTTATATCCCTGCCATCAAAAAAAATCTTTCCTGAGCTTGGAGTGTCCAGCCCTGCTAAAAGATGCAGCATGGTGCTTTTCCCTGCGCCTGACGGCCCCAGTATAGAAACCACTTCCCCTCTCTTCATCTCCAGATAAAGGCCTTTAAGCACAGTTAATTTCTCCCTACCCTGCCAGTAATGTTTGAATAAATTTTGGGCTTCGAGTAAATTTGTCCCCTTCCCCTTGCGGGGAGGCTCCGCACTCGGGGAGGCTTGCGCTCGCGTATTATTCATAGCGCAGGGCCTCGACAGGTCTTAGTCTTGAAGCGGTCCATGCCGGATAAAGGGTTGCAGCAACTGTTAAGCATAGGGCGCAAATTGCAATAGCTGCCACATCTCTGGGGCTAATAAAAACCGGCAGTTTATCCAGATAATATATCCTGGGACTAAATAGTTCTATTCCCAAAAGGTTATTTAAAAAATTTAATATTCTATCCAGAGACTTTGCCAGCTTTATGCCGGCAATTACCCCCAGGCCTGTCCCGAGCATGCCGATAAAAGATCCAACACTTATAAAAATAGCCATTACATGCCGTGAACTTGCCCCTATCGTCTTAAGTATGGCAATATCCTTGGTCTTTTCCATAACAATCATGATGAGGGTGCTCTCTATATTAAAAGTCGCTACCAGGATAACCAGGGCCACCACAATAAACATAATTGTCTTCTCCATCTTTAAGGCCGTAAAAAGATTACTCCTTGCCTCAATCCAGCTTCTCACCGCATAGAGAGGACCAAGCAGCTCTCTTATCTCCCGGGCTGTTTTATTAGCCTGATAATAATCATGAATTCTCACACCGAGGGCATGGACATTGGAACCCGTAGAAAAAATTTCCTGCCCTCTTTTCAGAGATATATACGCCATGTTCGCATCATATTCATACATCCCGCATTTGAATAATGCCCCGACTGTAAATCGTTTTCTGTTTACAGTAACCTTATCCCCGATCGCTACACCCAATCTATCTGCAAGTTCCTCACCAAGGATAATCTTACCTTTATCCTGAAAACTTAACTCACCATGGCTTATATATTTATCGATAGAAGTAACATTTACTTCTTCTTTCGGATTTATTCCGCGCAGCACTATCCCCAATTTAGCATACGGTGAAGTAATTAAAACAGGCCCTTCTACTA
>DAOWKF010000039.1 GCA_030640045.1 Candidatus Omnitrophota bacterium
AACGCCGCATAGCCCATGATCTACACAAGCGTTCTGAAGGAGACATTCGAGACCACACAGACCTTTGATAGACCATTGGCCAATTATTTTCCACAAGATCAATCTTATTGCGCATATCTGGCCCTTTTGGAATATTCCATCTCACCTAATTATAACATCCCCAAAACCAAATGCAACCCAATTTTGAATGTGGGCAGCACGGACCCCGTGTGTGAAACCTATATATGGTATACACAATAGGGATAAGATCCTTGCTATATGTTTGGCAATATGGTATAAATTATTTAGGAAGGTGATAAAAATGAGCACATTTGAAAAATTATTTAAAGAGGGGAAAAAATTATGCAAAAATTGAAACTTTACTTTGATACTTCTGTTGTAAGTGCTTATTATGATAAAAAAGCGGAGGAAAGGCGGAAAGCAACAATTAAGTTTTGGAAAGAGGTTTTACCTATGCACCAGGTTTGTGTGTCAGAGGTTACTGTAGAGGAAATAAATGATACCAAACAAGCAGCCTTGAGAAAAAAACTTAAGAAGCTTATTAGAAAATTTAGCGTATTGAAGCTGAATGCAAAAGTTAGAGATCTAGCAAAAGTTGATGTGGATGAAGGGGTATTTGCTGAAAAATATATTGATGATTCTCTTCATACAGCTGTAGCTTCTTTTCATGAAATACCTTATCTGGTTTCCTGGAACTTTGAACATATGGTTAAGGTAAAGACAAGAAAGATGGTAAAATCAGTTAATATCTTACAAGGTTATAAGGAGATTGAGATTGTTTCTCCTCAAGAATTGTAAAGGAGGTTAATTACTGAGATTAATTACTATGGAAAAAATAAAATATTTTGATTATGAAAAGCTTGCTCATCAGATGCATGTGCCAGATGCTATTCTTAGAAGGATAAAGCGAGAGGTAAAAGAGGAGTTTCCTTCTGATAGAATGATGTATGAGCTCCATGTCTTACGAGCAGTGAGAAGCGGGTATTGGCAGAAGCAAGTAACTGCTTAAATTAACAGGGGTGTGTGGTTCGACCTCGTCCTGCATACTACGTAAACTTCCAGTCTTTCCGTGTTTAACTTCTACAGGTATAACTAAAAAACCACAGGTAATGAGATAAACATTACCACAAAAAGGTCAATTTAGCAAAATAATTTTTATCTTTTTATAACTTACCGGAACGAAGTATTGCTATTACAAGCCAGAGGCCGAGGACCCCGGCCAGTATATACCCTACTATACCCAGGGCCGGATAATCAAAAAGCTTAGGGCCCTTATCGATCCTGATGATAAGTGAGGAACTAACGATAATAGCAGCAATAATAAGACTAAAGGCAAGCCTGTTACTTGCGCGGTCAAGTTCTACAATAAAATTATTTAATCCTTTGTGCTCAAACTCCATCTTCATCTCTCCGCGGCTTAATTTACCCAGAATCTGCCGCCACTGGCCTGGGAAAGCAGTAAAAAGTGAAATGGCCTCTTCACCTGTCTTGCATAGAGAAGAGGCTATCTCCTTTGGATCGAAACGCTTGAGCATGAGTTTCCTCGCAAAGGGTTCAGCTGCTTCCAGTATATTAAATTCAGGATAGAGTTCTTTACCCAGCCCTCCCATGATAAACATTGTCTTGCCCAGAAGGACAAAATCCTGTGGAAGGGTGAGCTGATGGGTTTGAGAAAGTTGGATCATCTTATTTAAAAATTCTTCAGCCTTGATATGCCTTAAAGGCACATTGTAATAGCGGTCCAGAAGCCCCTCCACTTCCCTTTGGAATCCATGGATATCTATATCCTTTCCTGGAACACTAATGGATAAATACCCCTGGACAATAGCATCTGTATCGCGATTGACCATAGCCACAAATATTTTAGCAATGGAGGTGAGCATACTTCCGGAAACCCTGCCGACAATGCCAAAATCCACAAAGGCTAACCGCCCGTCTTTTAACACAAAAATATTGCCGGGATGCGGGTCTGCATGAAAAAAACCATGGTCGAATATCTGCCGGAAAAAAAGATTCACGCCGTCAAGGGCAAGTTTACGTCTATCAAATCCAGCCATGTCCAGGGCCTCAAAATCATTTATCTTAATACCCCGGACCTCTTCCATTGTGAGGACGTAAGAGGTTGTCAAGTCCCAGAAAATTTTTGGGATAAAGACCGTAGTATTCCCTTTAAAATCTCTTCTGAACCTATCAGCATGACTTGCCTCTACTGTAAAGTCAAGTTCTTGTTGAATGATATAGGAAAATTCGTTGACAACTCCTGTAGGATTATATGTTCTGGCTTCAGGGATATATCGCTCGGCAAGCCTGGCTAATTGCCGGAGTATAGCAATATCTGCTAAAATACTCTCCCGGATACCGGGCCTCTCTACCTTTACTACTACCTCTTCCCCGCTTTTAAGTCTGGCCTTATGTACCTGGGCAATAGAAGCTGAAGCAGAAGGGGTCTCGGAAAAACTCGAAAACAACTCACCTATAGGCTTTCCCAGTTCCTTCTCGATAATATCCTTTACCTGCTTAAAGGAAAAGGCAGGGACACTGTCCTGAAGTTTGGATAGCTCTTCGTAGAAATCAGCCGGTATAAGGTCCGGACGCGAGCTAACGACCTGGCCGAATTTAATAAAGGTAGTGCCCAGTTCCTGCAGTGCTAATCGTATCCTATAAGCAGGGCTGGCTTTCCTCTCTTTCCTTTTTACGCCAAACACACGCCGGGCAGGAGAAAGGATAGAGTGTAGATTCAGCCTCTCGATTAGATGTCCAAAGCCATGGCGGATAAGTATTGTTACAATCTGCCGCAGGCGATGGAGATTTTTTAGCATTTCTTCTCTAAATCCTCCACCTTTTTCTTGAGCTCATCGAGCTCGCTTCTGGTAGCTAAGGGCAGCTTGTCTATTACCTTTTTGACAACCCCTGTTAACCTCTCTTCCAGGCCCCTCCTGTCCTTCTCTGTCTTTTTAAGGAGACCATTAATAAATTTCTCTGCCCCTTCCTTCTTCATTTCTCCTTTCTTGATTAACTCGGCTGCCACTTCGCGCACCTTTTTTTCAGTAACACTCGCAATGCCCAATCCGATGTCCATTACCTTCTTTCCTATTTCTCCTATTGTCTCTTTTTCCTTTTTAGCCATTCTTTATCACCTCCTCAAATTTCTTAAAAACCTCTTCTATTTTAGACGGGTCTTTCCCGCCGGCCTGCGCAAGGTCAGGTCTTCCCCCTCCTCCGCCGCCTAAAATTTTTCCAAGATCCTTAATAATTTCATTAGCCTTAAATTTATTAGTAAGTGAAGGCGCGATGAAAATAACCAAGCTGACCTTACCATCCTTGACACTTGCAAGACAGCCAATACCATTAGTTATCTTCTTTTTAAGTTTGTCTGCGGCCTCGCGGAGATTCTCCATCGAGTAATCCTTAAATCGGTGCATTATAACCGGTGAAATGGTTGATGCCTTAGCTATTAATTTATCAAGATCTGGTGCATCCCCTCCTGTTTTACGCCTGCGCATCTCTTTCTGTAATTTTTTACTCCGGAGTAAAACTTCTGCCACGCGGCCTGCCAATTTCTCTTTCTGGACCTTAAACATACCGGTTATATCTCTAAGGACTTCCCTTCCTTTTTTAATTTCTAAAAAGGCTTCTTCTCCGGCAAGGGCCTCTATTCTTCTCATGCCCGCTGAAATCGCCTTCTCTCCCGTAATTATAAATAGCCCGAGCCTGCCTGTGGAAGATGTATGAATCCCTGCGCAGAGTTCCCTGCTAAAAGAACCAATCTTAACAACACGCACCTTTTTACCATATCTTTCACCAAAGAGGGCCATAACCCCTTCTTTCTTTGCACGGGATAGATCCATCTCACTTATCTCGACGCTATTATCTTCCCTTATCTTTTCATTGATAAGGCCTTCTATCTTATCCAATTCTTTATCGCTAACCCTTTTATAGTGATGGAAATCAAAACGCAGTCTATCCGGCGCCACATATGAGCCGGCCTGGGTGACATGTGATCCGAGGACTTCCCTGAGGGCATAGTGTAAAAGGTGGATTGCTGTATGATGCCGGCTTATCTTTGTCCTTCTTGCAGAATCAACTTTGGCCTCGACCTCCTGCTTAAGAGAACCCTGTCCTTTTTCTACGCGACCCCGGTGGACATAGACATCTTCGATCTTAAATGTATCTTCTACAATAAAGGAAAATTTTTCTGTGTAGATACTTCCCTTATCACCAACCTGGCCTCCGGCCTCTGCATAAAACGGGGTTACATCAAGGATGATTTCTTTACCATCGCTCACAATACCCAGAATCCTGGCCCTGGAAGTCAGGGTGTCATACCCGACAAATTTTGTCTTAGGGAAATGGACATATACCTCTTTTTTACCCGCACTTTTAAATATATCTCCATCGAGAATACTCCCCTCCCTTGCCCTGGTCTTCTGCTTTTCCATCTCTCTGTTAAAACCTTCTTCGTCAACGGCTATTCCCTTTCCCTTTGCGACTTCCCGGACTACATCGATGGGCAGTCCATAGGTATCGTAAAGCCGAAAAGCATCTTCTCCGGAGATAACTTTCTTTTTGCCTGTCTTCGCAATAACCTCTCCGAGGACATGCTCTCCCTGAGCGAGGCTATTAATAAATTTCTCTTCTTCGGATTTGACAATCAGGGATATCTGCTCGTGGCAGCCTTCTAATTCAGGATATCCCTTTAACATCTGTTGGTTAACTATATGGACCAGGCGGTAGAGAAAGGGTTTCTTTAGACCTAAACTCATTCCCTGTCTCTGCGCCAGGCGAATTAACCGGCGCAACACATAACCACGGCCGTCATTTGACGGAAAGATACCGTCACTTATACTGAATATAATAGCGCGCAGGTGATCCGTAATAACACGCAGGCTAATATCTTTGGACGGGTCGCTGCCATATTTTACTTTAGCTGCTTCAGCAACATTTTTTAAAATCGGGAATATGAGGTCTATCTCGAAATTATTGGGCACACCCTGCAAAACAGCCGCAGTCCTCTCAAGACCCATTCCGGTATCAATATTCTTTTGCGGAAGCGGAGAAAGAGTCCCGTTAGAGGCGCGGTTAAACTGGGTAAAAACGAGATTCCAGATCTCTACGAATCTGCCGCAGGAGCCTGGGTCATAGAATATCTCCGAGCAAGGCCCGCAAGGACCACCGGGGCCTTTTTTATGGCTCTGCCAATCTGCCGGCCAGAAATTCTCTTTATCCCCCAACCGGACAATCCTGGCTTTAGGAAAATGAATTACCTTCTCCCAGATAGAATATGCCTCCTCATCTTCTTCATACACACTCACCCGGAGCCTTTTGGGATTTAAGGAAAGTTCTTTTGTTACAAATTCCCAGGCAAACACTATAGCCTCTTTTTTGAAATAGTCTCCAAAAGAGAAATTGCCCAGCATCTCAAAAAATGTGTGATGCCCCGGTGTCTTCCCGACATTGGGGAGATCACCTGTGCGCAGACATTTCTGACAGGTCACAGCGCGGGTAGAGGTGATTCCCTTACCTAAAAACTGCGCCTTAAATTGATTCATACCGGAGCCGGTAAAAAGCAGTGTTGGGTCATCTCCGGGCACAAGGGAGGCACTTTGGATATGGGTATGTCCATTTTTTACAAAAAACGAAATGTATCTTTCTCTAAGTTCGTCTGTCTTCATTGTATCTCTTTAGATTGCTTCGCTTCCTCGCAATGACGTTAATTAAGTATTGTGTTCCCTTATTTCTCCGGTTTTATCACCAGATATATTGTATAGTTACCTCTCCGGACTAAAAGATCTATATATTTTTCTTGCTCGAGCGAGGAGATAACCTTATTATAATCTGCTGCATTCTTAATAGGCTTGTTATTTATTTTAAGAATAATGTCTCTCGGCCTGACGCGCGCCCTGTCTGCAGGGGAGCCCTGCTCAACCTCTGTTACAATCACGCCTTGTTCACTATCCTGAACTACGAGGCCAAGGTTAGCTTTTCCGCCTTTAACAATATCTCCTTGTTCCGGCATCTCGGCAATCACGACTTTTAAACTTATCTGCTTTCCGCCTCTGCGTATGACCCTGATCTCAACCTCCCTGCCTACCTCTAACCCACGGACAAATTTAGTCAGGGTATCAACCGAATCAATAACCTTTCCGCCTACCTCCCTGATGACATCTCCTTTTTCTATGCCGGCCTTTTCAGCAGGCCCGTCTTTAGTTATATCGCTGACCAGCGC
>DAOWKF010000065.1 GCA_030640045.1 Candidatus Omnitrophota bacterium
AATACAATCAAAAACACCAAGCTTCTCAGCTATATCGAATCTATTACTCTCTGAGGCAAGAGATATCTCATACGGCATTAGATACACAGGGCAGTTTTCCACACAGCGGCCGCACCGTATACATTGCCGATGGTTATATTCTATAACATCTTCCTCTTTCATCGCAACTATACCTGATGTCCCTTTTATAACAGGGACATCTAAATTGTACTGGCTAACCCCCATCATCGGGCCGCCCATAATAACCTTGCCCGCAAAATCTTTTTGGAAATTACAGAAATTAAGTAACTCAATAAACGGTGTGCCGATACGAACCCTGAGATTTTTTGGCGTGGAAACTGCCGACCCTGTTACAGTAACTACCCTCTCTATAAGCGGCTTCTTCTTAATAACCGCATCCCTCACTGCCACAACTGTCCCCACATTCTGCACAACGCATCCAACATCCAGGGGCACTCCCCTCCTCGGGATCTCCCTTCCAAGGATTGCCTTGATAAGCTGCTTTTCCCCGCCTTGCGGATATTTTGTCTTGAGCCCGACGATCTCTATATCTTTTGCAAGAGCAGCCTTTGACATTGCCGCAATACACTCCGGCTTATTTAACTCTATTCCTAAAACGACTTTCTTAACTCCCAGCACCTTTTTCAGTACATCTATTCCCTCTACTATTGCCGCGCTATACTCCAGCATAACTCTTTCGTCACTGGTCAAATATGGTTCGCACTCTGCCCCGTTTATAATGAGAAATTCTATTTTTTTATTTGCCGGGGGGCTCAATTTTACATGTGTAGGAAACGCCGCTCCACCCAGGCCTGCAAGTCCTGCGCTTTTAATAAGCTCTTTTATATTATCCGGGCTATCCTGTGCCCCGTCGGACGCAGGGCACCATTCATCCTTTTCATCAGATTCGATGACAACTGATTGGACCTTCATCCCTGATGGATGAGGCCGCGGCTCAATAGCTGAAACTATTCCGGAGAGAGAGGCGTGAACCGGTGAAGAGATAAAGGCAGAAGTCTCTCCGATAAGCTGTCCTGTCAGCACCCTGTCCCCCTTCTTTACTATGGGCTCATTAGACCGGCCTGTATGCTGACTAAGAGGGATTATAACTTTTTTAGGCAGGGGGAAATCTTCTATCGGTTTACTGCGTGTCGCCTCTTTTTTTTCAGGCGGATGGATCCCATGTCTAAAACTAACTCTGCGCATTTTTTTATTATACCATGGTAAAATAATATGTCTATATCAAGCTAAATTGACCTTCAGAGGTCAATAGCCTACTTCCTCTTTATACGCTTTCCTAAACCAGGTCAAATTCCCTGCGTAGTTCATTAAACGCCGCTTTTAAATTACCTTTGATTATCTCCGGTATCTGCCGGAATAAAATGCGGGGTTTTTTCAGGCAGGAGATAAGGACCTTCTCGAGAGTTATAATACGGCGCCTTAATTCATACCTCTTTATGACCTTAAATAGATAGTCAAGATTAAACCCATCTGTTTCAATCATCTCCTGTCTTGCAATGAGCCTCTTTTGCATCTCCGCTGTCTCAATCTGCTCTGTGAGATAGCCTTTTTCTATGCATTCATTACGGAGTTTGGTCCCGATAAGCGGCTTGGCCGGGCCGATAGCGGAGATGACATTAAATTTTCTAAACAGCATTAGAGAAAAATGGACAGTATTTTTTATCTCTTTCCTGGTCTCTCCAGGAAATCCGATAATAAAAAAGGCCTGCAGTTTGACGCCTGATTTCTTGCAAAGCCCGGCTGCCTCAATTACCTTGTTAAGGTCAAGGTGTTTTTTGACAATCTTGTTTACAACGTACTGGTCACCTGATTCAATGCCTATCTTTAAAAAAACACAGCCGCTCTCCTTTGCCTTGAGGATAAGGGTCTCATTTAATTTATCTGCCCGGACACCATTGGGCGTATCCCAAAAAATTTTATAGCTGCGGGTTTTTAATCCATCCAGTATTTCTTCAAATCTCGCGGGATTTAAATTCATGTTATCGTCTTCAAACAGGATGTGTTCTGCTTTAAAATTTTTTACCAGGAAATCTATGTGTCTCAGGACATACCCGGAAGAATGCTGCCGCCAGACCTTACCCATATGGAGATGGATACAGCAAAATGTACAGTTAAAAGGACATCCACGGCTGGTAATGAGCGGGATCTTGTGGCTCTTGATAACCTGCCTCCTTGTCGCATATCCCTGCTCCTGAAGATAAAAATATCTCTCCATATCGACAAGGTGATATGCAGG
Source organism: Candidatus Omnitrophota bacterium (assembly GCA_030640045.1). Classification (GTDB taxonomy): domain Bacteria; phylum NPL-UPA2; class BS750m-G34; order BS750m-G34; family BS750m-G34; genus BS750m-G34. Next base: position 2,258 of record DAOWKF010000065.1, read on the forward strand.
ATATGGCAGACTATCCATGTCCCTTATATACGGCCTTCTGTTATTGACTATTATTTCCCCATTAGCCCTATAGGCCAGCCCTTCTATTTCGCTTAAAGCTTTTTTATTTATGACAGCCTTCACTGTTTCAGGACAGGTATACTCACCTTCACCCGTGACAACCATATCCAGGTCAGATTCTTTCTCCAAAAGCTCGCCGGGACATGTAGAGGCAAATGGGCCCCCTATCATAGTCAGAATTTTCCTATCCACCTCTTTTGCAAGACGCGCTACTTTAAAGGCCATATCCGCTTCCTCGGTAAAGTGGTTAGTAATACCGACTATATCCGGCGCTTTTTCTCGTATACAATCCTTTATCCTGGACCACCCTGCTCCGAAATGCACCCCGCTCCTGCGTACAAGATCAAAATTTACCAGGCCGTCAAATACCGAAACCTCAAAGCCCTCCTTCTCTAACATTGCCGCTACATAGAGAAGCCCCAGAGGCAGACCAACAGCAATGCTCTCCGCTTGATATGGATTAGTAAATGTTAAAGGCGGCCGGATTAATAATATTTTCATTACCTTCTCTCTACCAGGACCTCTCCGATTTTAAAACCCTGTTTTTCTGATAGCGAAAAAAAGATTTCATACGTACCCGGCCAGAGAAATGGAGAAAATCTTGTGGTCTCAATATGCCTTAATATCTCCCCTTGCCTCCAATAAGAAGGTTTTAATATCCCATGCCCTGCAAAGGGTGTGAGGGTAAAATTTTGCCGTTTGCCCCTAAACTCGAGGTTTATTTGTTTTTGCCCTGAAAATTCTTTAAGCTTTACCAGCTCAAGCTCCAGCCAGAAGAGGTCCCCCTGCTTGCTTTGGGAAGGAAAATCTGCCTTAACCAATCCAATATCACCCTTGCCACTAAACAAAAAGGTTCGGGGTTTGTCTATAAAAATTCCCCTCCACGTCATAGAACCATGTACCCCACGCGGTACATGGCTATGTGGTACATTCCTTTTAAGTAAAATAAACCCATCTTCTCTTTTTACAAGCCCCATTCCCTTTTCGTCAATAAGTTCTTTAAGCCGTGCAAAATATCTCTCTCCTCCTGGGGTTCCATCTGGAAATTTGTCTCCCTTTAAATCAAGGACAGCATATTCATAATCCTTGAGATTGAAATCTCTATCTTTATTATAATTATAGTCAGCGAGATAGATATTCAACTTTTCCCTCTGCGACAAGTGGCTCGCCAGTCCTACCTGGCTGTAGACTGACCCATCTTCCGGAATAGCCTTTAAAAATTTTTTGCCAATCCGGCTATGTCTATCTAACTTATATTCAGGTGAAGGCCCGAAAAAGAAAAGCGTAAAAAAACTAAATGATAAAAGATAA
>DAOWKF010000016.1 GCA_030640045.1 Candidatus Omnitrophota bacterium
AAACGAGGGGTGGAAGTGTTTATCTCTAAGGATATAGCAGGGGAGATTAAAGGGGTAAAGAAAGGATACAGGCGTGAGGAGGCAGCCAGGAAAGGAGATATCCTGATAGCCCTGGGCGGTGACGGGACACTCCTTGAAGCTGTGCGCTTACTTAAAGGCCGGGATATACCAATCATCGGGGTTAATGCCGGGGGACTTGGGTTTTTAACTGAAGTAACTTTAGAAGAATTATATCCATTATTGGAAAATGTGCTCAAAGGGAAATTTGAGACAGAAGAGAGGGCGATGCTAAAAGTTAGTCTCGGCAGCGCAAAGAAATTTTTTGCGTTAAATGACGTGGTCATAACAAGAGGCGCCTTTTCACGGATACTCCGCCTTAAGGTTTACATAGAGAATGAATTTGCTAATGCATATTTAAGTGACGGCCTGATACTCGCTACACCTACCGGCTCGACAGCGCATTCCCTTTCCGCAGGCGGGCCTATTGTGCACCCTGAATTAAAAGTTATTGTCCTTTCTCCTATCTGCCCGCATACTATGACCAACCGTCCCTTAATTATACCCGGGGATAAAGAAGTAACTATAGAGCTCGATAGAGAAAAGGTAGAGGTGTCGCTTACAATGGACGGTCAGATCTGGAAAAGTCTTGCTCCAGGACAAAAGGTCAGGATAAAAATGGCGAAGAATGTTGTCCGGCTTATAACAAATCCGGAGAAGTCTTATTTCGAGGTCCTCCGGCACAAACTTAACTGGAAAGGGACGACGGGAAAGTAATGGGGAAGGTAGTCATAAATTCGGCCCGATGCAAGGGGTGCGGACTCTGCATTGAGGTCTGCCCCAAGAATGTACTGGTTCCCTCTTCTAAAAATAATCATTTAGGGATATATGTGGTTGAGGTAAAAAATAAAGAAGAATGCATTGGCTGCAGCCGCTGTGCCATTATCTGCCCTGATGCAGCAATTGAGGTTTATCGATGAAGTCAAAAGCGGCAAAAGAACGAAAAGTACTTATGTGCGGCAATGAAGTCATAGGAGAGGCAGCTGTCCAGGCTGGGTGCCGGCATTATTTTGGTTATCCCATTACTCCGCAAAATGAACTGACTGCATACATGGCAAAACGGATGGAGGAGGTGGGGGGAGTATTTTTACAGTCGGAGAGTGAACTGGCAGCTATCAATATGGTGCTGGGCGCCAGTGCATGCGGCGCTCGGGCGATGACCTCTTCTTCAAGCCCGGGTATTAGTTTAAAACAGGAAGGTATTTCCTATATCGCTGGAATGGAATTGCCGGCTGTGATAGTTAATGTCATGAGAGGCGGGCCTGGTTTAGGAAATATTTCGCCGTCCCAATCCGACTATTTTCAGGCAGTTAAAGGAGGCGGCCACGGTGACTACAGGATTATAGTGCTTGCCCCTTCTTGTTCCCAGGAATTATATGATTTGACTGCCCTGGCATTTGACCTCGCTGATACATACCGTAATCCTGTTATGATACTTGCCGATGGGATACTTGGACAGATGATGGAGCCGGTAGCGCTAAGGCAAATAAATCCCAAACATGTTAAGAAGCCGTGGGTATTGACAGGCGCAAAAAATCGTCCGGGAAGAAGGCTATGTTCACTTTTTTTGGAAACGGGAGGGCTGGAAAAACATAATGCGAGCCTGCAGGAAAAATACAGGCGGATAAAAGCTAAAGAGGTTAGATGCGAAACATATAATATCTCCGGGGCAGAGGTTATAGCCGTAGCGTATGGAAGTTCTGCGCGGCTGACAAAGGCTGCGGTAAAGATGGCTGAAGAGCGCGGCATAAAAGCAGGTTATATCAAGCCCATAACCCTCTGGCCTTTTCCCGAAGATGTATTTATTAAGGAAAAAGATAAAAATAAAAAATATCTCGTCGTAGAGATGAATGAAGGGCAGATGGTTGAGGATGTAGAGAGATGTGTCGGAGATAGAAAGAGGGTATTTTTTTACGGACACGCAGGCGGATGGATTCCGCAGACAGAGGATATATTTAAGCGCATAAAGAAATTGGCATGAAAAAGGTTTTTGGCAGGACGCGGACTCTCCGGGACACCCACACCCATTACTGTCCTGGCTGTGGGCACGGTATAGCGCACAGGCTTGTAGCTGAGGTCATTGATGAATTAGGTATACGTGAGAGGACTATTGGAGTTGCTCCGATCGGGTGCGCTGTCCTTGCATACTATTACTGGGACCTGGACATCTGTGAAGCTCCCCATGGCCGTCCCCCGGCTGTAGCTACAGGCATGAAGAGTGTGAATCCCAAAAATATTGTTTTTACATATCAGGGCGACGGAGACCTGGCAGCTATTGGATTTAATGAGACTATCCATACTGCGAATCGCGGAGAGAATATCACCGTCATCTTTATCAACAATGCTGTATACGGTATGACAGGAGGGCAGATGGCCCCTACAACTTTATGCGGACAGGTAACAGCTACTACTCCTTCCGGTAGGAATGTTAAGCGGTATGGCCACCCCATCCATGTGGCAGAGTTGTTAGCTAACCTGCCGGGAGTAAGTTTTTCTTCACGCGTAGCCCTCTCTGATATCCCCAATATTATGAAGACAAAACAGGCCATCAAAAAGGCCTTCCAGGTGCAGATGGATGGCAAAGGATTTTCTATTGTAGAGATACTTTCTCCCTGTCCTACCTACTGGAGAAAGACACCTGTAGAGTCATTGAAGTTTATAAAGGAAAAGATGGTAAAAACTTTTCCTTTAGGAGTTTTTAAGGAATGCGGGAAGAAATAGTTGCTGCTGGTTTTGGCGGACAGGGTGTAATGCTTATTGGAAAGATCCTTGCGTATGCCGGGATGCTGGAAGGAAAACAGGTTACATATTTCCCGTCCTATGGCGCAGAGGTGAGGGGAGGGACAGCTAATTCTACTACAATTATTTCTACAGCGGAGATACCTACTCCTGTAAGCCGGCATCCGGATGTGCTGTTAGCCATGAATAGTCCGTCGTGCAAGAAATTTGGCTCGCGCCTTAAAAAAGGCGGGCTGCTCATAGCCAATAGTTCCTTAATAGAAAATGTATTTAAGCGCAGTGACCTCACCATAATAAAGATTCCTGCTACTTCCCTTGCCAATAATTTAGGCAATAAGCGCTCGGCAAATATGATTATGATAGGCGCCTATTTAAAATATAAGGCAATTGTTTCTTTAAAAAGCGTGGAGAAAGCCTTCTTAATTCTTTTGCCCGGCAAAAAAGACCTATGGGATATAAATAAAAAAGCCCTGCGCCTCGGAATGGAGTAATTAGCGGATAGAACGTTATGGCAAGATTAAAGTTGGGCTTTTTTGCTTCTCATGGGGGGAGCAATATGCAGGCAATAATCGATGCCTGTAAAGGGGGACGGCTTAATGCGAAACCCTGCGTTGTAATTACTAATAATTCAGATTCAATGGCGCTTCAACGCGCAAAAGAGGAAGGTATCCCCGGGTATCACCTGAGCTCAAAGACCCATCCGGATATTGTGGAATTGGATGGGGTAATATTTGAGGTCCTGGAAAAACATGGTGTTAATCTTGTTATATTGGCTGGTTATATGAAAAAATTGGGATCTAAAACGTTGAAAACATATAAGGGGAGAATATTAAATATCCATCCCGCGCTATTACCAAAGTTTGGCGGGAAAGGATTGTATGGCAGACATGTCCATGAAGTGGTGTTAGCAGCGGGTGAAAAGGTTACAGGTGTAACAATTCATATAGTAGACGAGGAGTATGATAAGGGTCCTATTATAAATCAGTGTGAGGTTCCGGTATATGAAAATGATACTGTAGATACGCTAAGTAAAAGAGTATTACGACGGGAACACGAATTTTTCGTGGAAACTTTACAAAGGATTAGCCTCCATTTTTCGTAAAATCTTAGACAAGGTCAGGCGCGAGCGGCTATTTAAATATGGTGATAAAGTCATTCTTGCCTGCTCTGGTGGTCCTGATTCTGTCGCTCTCCTTGATATTTTAGGCAGGATAAAGCATTTTTTTAATCTAAAAGTTTTTGTAGCTTATTTTAATCACGGGCTAAGACCCGGGGAGAGTGAGAGGGAAAGAGACTTTGTCAGGGAATTAAGCAAAAAGTATGGTTTTAATTTTACATCAGGCAAAGGAGATGTGCAGGGCTTTGCCCGTAAAAACAAGGTCTCAGTTCAGGAAGCCGGCCGTCACTTGCGCTATAACTTTTTATTTAAGCTTGGTAAAAAATTAAATAGCTATAAGATTGTCCTGGGACATCACCGCGATGACAATGTAGAGACAATACTCCTGGGTTTTCTTAAAGGCGCAGGTCTAAAGGGACTTTCTGGTATAGAGGCGGTGAGGGAAATGGATAATTTTTTGCTTCTTCGCCCTATGTGTGAAATATCAAAGGATGAAATTAATTTTTATCTTGGTGAGAGAGGATTAAAGCCCTGTCTCGATTCCTCTAATTTAAAAAAGACATATCTCAGAAATCGCCTGCGTCTTGAAATTTTACCCATTTTAAGAAAAAATATTAATGCTCGAGTGGATAATGCTATATTGAGATTGGGTGAGATATATTCTAAAGAAAATGCATACTTAGATGAGGTGGTTTCAAAAAGTATAAAGAAAGTAATTAAAGAAAAAGGAGAAAGGATTTATATAGATAGAAACAATTTTTTGAAATGCCATACAGCTATTCAGCGCAGGTTTTTAAGAGAGGTGTTTGACCGCATCGGTATTATAGGTGAAGGTAGTAATTTTCAGCAGATTGAAATTTTGAGAAATTTTATTTTAACATGCAATACCGGGCAAAAGCTGAATCTCGCTCGTGGTTTTATAGTAAAAGCCGCCTACGGGCATATTTATATAGAAAAGAGCAATAAAAAAATTATTTCCCGGAGAGGTCTTTTACCCTATTAGGCACATAAAACATAAAAAAGAGTTGTTAAACGAACTCATCTAAGGTAAAATGTAATCATGGAAAAGAAAACCATAAAACCGGGCTCTAAAAAACCGGGCTCTAAAAAAATTATCCCTAAAAAAGTTATGCCCATGGGAAAGAATATTGCCTTCTGGTTGGTCCTGCTTATTCTCATAATGGCTTTTTATAATCTATTTTCCAGTGCCGAGCGAAAAGATGTTGAGCGGATTAATTACAGTCAGTTCTATGGGGCATTGGAGAGCGGTGAAGTAAAGAGCGTAGTAATTATGGAGAACGACATAAGCGGCGAGTATCGGGACGGAAAAAAATTCCGCACATATATCTCAGGTGATCCGGATCTGCTTCGCTCACTACGGAAATATAAAATCATTATCGAAGAAAAACCAAGCACGCAGAGGTCTCTCTGGGCAAATTTACTTATCTCAACTCTTCCGTTTGTTTTGTTCATTCTTTTTCTATGGTTTGTTTTTTACCGGCAGATGCAGATGGGCGGGAATCGCGCATTTTCTTTTGGAAAAAGTAAGGCAAAACTTGTATCCGAAGACAGGCCACGTACCACCTTTAAAGACGTGGCCGGTATCGATGAGGCCAAGGAAGAGCTTCAGGAGATAATTTCATTTTTAAAGGATCCAAAGAAGTTTCAGAAGTTAGGCGCAAAGATTCCAAAAGGTGTATTACTATATGGGCCTC
>DAOWKF010000033.1 GCA_030640045.1 Candidatus Omnitrophota bacterium
TCAAACAGGGTATCTAAAAATTTCCTTTTCTCTACCATGAGCAGGAGAAATGTCACTGAGAGGATCAGGAATAACCCCAGGGTAATAATGAGCAGACTCCTCTCGACACTCTCGCGCTTTATAGCGCGTTTAAAAAAATGGACCTGGTCCCTCTGCCGCAGTCTTGAAACTATATCTTTAAAAAATATAGCTGCTGTGGTTGTCTTTATCCCTCCGCAGGTAGAGCCGGGTGAGCCTCCGATAAACATTAAACACATAAGTATAAAGACCGTTGCCCCTCCCAGGCGGCCTACAGGGATAGTATTAAAACCGGCAGTCCTGGTGGTTACTGACTGGAAATAAGATGCAAGGATTTTTCCCTTTAAGGAAAGCGGGGCAAGACTGTTGCCGTATTCTAAGAAAAATATAAAAAGAGCGCCTGTAATGATTAAAGATATTGAAGTAAAGAGGACAATCTTTGTCTGGAGTGAGAACGGGACTTTTTCGCGGCGGACTATTTTTTTTTCCATGTCCCACAATACTATAAAGCCCAACCCGCCTAAGATTATTAAAGTGGTAACGACTAAATTGAAACCCGTATTTTCCTGGAAGCGCATAAAACTCGTCCTGTATAATGAGAAACCGGAATTGCAGAAGGCGGAGATCCCGTGAAATACGGAGCTGAATATAGCATTGTTCTCTGTCTCTTTCAGGAGCATAAAAAGAAGACCTATCCCTGCGGCCTCGATGATTAATACCCATTTAACTATGGTGCGCAGCAGAGAGCCGATATCGCGCAGAGGAAACTGTGTTAGAGATTGCTGGAGGATAAGGCGGCCCTGGAGGGTGAGCTTCCTGGTGAAGAGAAGCACAAAGAGAGTGGAGAAGGTCATTATGCCGAGCCCCCCGAGTTGGATCAGGCACAGGATAATTATCTGGCCGAATCTGGTAAAATCACTGCCGGTATTTAATACTATCAAGCCTGTGCAGGAGGTCGCGGAGGTAGCAGTAAAGAATGCGTCAATAAAACTTAACTCATTGTTTACGCGTGAAGGGCCGAGATAGAGGATTATAGCTCCGGATAAGATAAGGAATGCGAAACTTAAAGGTATAATAATTGCCGGCCTTGCCAATATCCTTTTCATGGACATATTCTAACACAAGTCTTTTTATTTGAAAAGAGATTTATATTTTGTTTGATTTATATTTTGTTTTTTTCTTTATTGAAATTTTTCAATAATGTGCTATCATTTTACGTATGTTATCCAAGGTATCTTCAGCTGCTACTTTTGGGATAGATGCGTATCTTGTTACCATAGAGGTAGATGCGTCCAAAGGCCTGCCGACAGTAGTCATGGTGGGCTTACCAGAGGGGGCGGTAAGGGAGTCCAAAGACAGGGTCCGCACAGCCATACAGAACAGCGGATATGAGTTTCCCATAAAACGAATCACCGTTAATTTTGCTCCGGCAGATGTCCGCAAAGAAGGTTCTTCCTATGACCTGCCGGTTGCCCTGGGTATCTTAGCTACTCAGGGTTTCATTAAACAAGAAAAATTAAAGCAATTCGTTATCCTCGGAGAGCTCTCCTTAGACGGAGGCATCAGGAAGGTAAATGGCGTCCTGCCCATAGCCCAGGCAGTTAAACGCAGCAAAAAGAGGGGTTTAATTCTTCCCCGGGACAATGCTTCGGAAGCCGCTATTGTCAGTCAAATTGAAGTATATCCGGTAAGAAATCTTTTAGAGGTAATACGCTTTTTAAATGAAGAAATAGAGATAGAGAGATTTAGAATTGATGTCCAGGAGGTCTTCAGAGACGGCCAGGACTATGAAATAGATTTTGGTGATGTCAAGGGTCAGGAGGAGGTAAAGAGGGCGCTGGAGGTTGCGGCTGCCGGAGGCCATAATATTCTCATGCTCGGCCCTCCTGGGTCAGGCAAGAGCATGATGGCCAAAAGACTCCCCACGATACTTCCATCCCTTACTGTGGAAGAGGCCTTAGATACAACCAAGATCCACAGTGTAATGGGGCTGCTCCCTCCAAAAGGGTCTCTCATTACAATCCGTCCTTTTCGTTCTCCTCACCACACAATATCCGAGGCAATTCTGTCAGCATGGGAGGGTAGTGGAGTTTGAGATTAGGTGTAGGGTGTGTAGTACCTTGAAATATAAATAGATGTAGTTAATGTCCTTAAATGTAAAAAAGTTGACTAATTATCAAATATATAGTATAGTATTAAGTAAGATTAAGATAAGGGGGAACAATGGGTAAAGTTTTTAAAAAAGCTCCGTTAGTTGAGGTTGCTTTTGAGATAAGATTCCCTCCTGAATTAAGCATAGAAAATAAAAGAGCTGAACTATATAAACAATTAAAAAAAGAATTCCCAAATATTTTTGTGCCTATTGTTGATCCTACTGAATCTATAGCACTTAAACCTTACGAATTTAAAAGTTCTGATTTAAATAAAATTATAAGTTTTTCAATCAATAAATTTTCTTATCATACCAAAGATTATTCAGGAGGCTTTGGGAAGTTTGAGGAAGAATGTCTTAAATACATGTCCTTATTTATGAAGCATTTTAATGTAGATACATTGAATAGGATCGGTCTTAGATATATTAACAATATACCTATTGTGCGAAAAGAAGGTGTAATTCCTATTAATGAATATTTAAA
>DAOWKF010000062.1 GCA_030640045.1 Candidatus Omnitrophota bacterium
ACAGGATAATTTTTTATTGTATAATAAAATAGTTTTTGCGGGGTGGAGCAGTCTGGTAGCTCGTCGGGCTCATAACCCGGAGGTCGACCGTTCAAATCGGTCCCCCGCCACCATTATCTACAGGGCACTTACTGTTAGGTGGGTGCCCTGTTTTCATAAAGGTTAAAGTGCGGCAATGGCGGTGTAGCTCAGTTGGTTAGAGCAGGAGAATCATAATCTCTGTGTCCGGGGTCCGAGTCCCTGCACCGCCACCAAAATAGGGAGGAACTTGTATGGCTAAAGTTTTAATTGTTTTATTTATCTTGTTTTTGTTTGTCGTATGTCTTTTTACTCACGAAGCTATTGCAGAAGAGAAAAAAGGTGATTTTAGTTTAGAGAAAAAAGATTACAAAATGGAAAAGAAAGACTACGATGCGCAAATTGTGATGGCTCTGATTTTAGTAGCACTGGCCTTTGTATTAGGATAGGGAAAAGGATCAGGGTAAGGGTTAGTATAAGCGGGAGAGTGCAGGGGGTCTTTTTCCGGTATAGCACCAAATGTAAGGCGCAGGAAAAAGGCCTTACCGGCTGGGTAAAAAATCTTTATTCAGGAAAGGTAGAGTGCCTTTTTGAAGGTGATGAGACCATGATCAGGGAGATGATAGAGTGGTGTCATAAGGGTCCCCCTGGTGCCATGGTAGAAAATGTAGAGGTAAGCAGATTGACAGGGGAAAGCCGGTATGATATATTTAGGGTATGTGTGTAGTAATTAAGTGATGAATATTACTATTAGCGGACGTAAAATAGAGGTAACTCAGTCACTGCGCCAGCATGCGGAAGATAAGATAAAGAAGGCCTTAAAATATAGTGATAAGATTATAGATGCGCATGTTGTTATGTCTATGGAAAAGTATATCCATACCGTAGAGATGACTTTTAACCTGGAGAGGAAGACTATTTTTGCTAAGGAATCATCCGGTGACATGTATACATCTGTTGATTTGGCTATAAACAAGATTATAAAACAGTTGCGCAGGTATCATGACCGTCTCAAAGACCATAAAGTTAAAATAAAAGATCAGGAGGACCAGGAGGATAGAAATATATGAGGATTATAGATTTTTTGAGTGAACAATGTATAAATATTAATCTCAAGGGCAGGAATAAACGAGAAATTTTAGAGGAACTGGTTGATCTATTGGTCAAGGCCGGGGAGATAGAAGATAAAGAAGAGATGGTAAAGGTTCTTTTAGAGAGAGAAAAACTTGGTTCTACCGGTATTGGTGAAGGGGTCGGTATTCCGCATGGAAAGACTAAGACAGTGAAAAAGCTTGTTGCAGCCTTTGGCCGCTCAGAAAAAGGTATTGATTTTGATAGTCTGGATGAAGAGCCCGCCTATCTCTTTTTTCTTATGGTTGCTCCGCAGGATTCAGCCGGACCACATCTTAAGGCTCTTGCCCGTATATCACGCCTGCTTAAAGAGAAAGATTTTCGTGAGGAATTAATGAGGGCATCAAACCCAGAGCTACTTTTCGCGGCTATACGCCGTAAAGATGAAGAGGCTAAATAACGATGGGGGCATTAAAGGTAAGAAGGTTTTTTCAAGATAACCGGCGAAGTCTAAAACTTTCTTTGATTACAGGAGATGTCGGTTTGGAAAATCTGATTGAGACCTGTGAGATAAATCGTCCGGGGTTATTCCTGGCCGGTTATAGAGAACATTTTAATTCCAGCTGTGTAACACTGCTGACAAGACTTGAAGGAGGCTTTTTACAAAAATTAACTTCCGCAGACCGCCGGGAAAGAATTATTCATCTTTTGCAAACCAATATTCCATGTATTATTAATAGCGGGGCTGTTTTGCCTAAAGGGTTCATAAACCTGGCATCGCTCCATAAGGTAGCTATTATAAAATCGAAACTTGTTTCTAATCTTTTATTTACCAGGCTTTCATCGTATCTGGAAGATTTTTTTTCTCCGGAAATGAGCATTCATGGGGTACTGCTTGATGTATATGGCGTGGGGACATTGATTATGGGTAAGAGCGGAGTAGGGAAAAGCGAATGTGCCCTTGCCCTTGTGCGGCGGGGTCATCGTCTGGTAGCTGATGATATCGTGGATATAAAATTAGAAGAAGGTCAAGTCCTAATGGGGGGCGGGCCGGAACTCATTCGTCATCATATGGAGATCAGGGGGCTTGGGATTATCAATATTCGTAATATTTTTGGAATTGGATCCGTCCGTACTAAAAAACGTATTGAAATGGTTGTAGGTATGGAGGCATGGAAACCACGCAAGGAATATGACCGTCTGGGATTAGAAGAAAGAAAGATTACCTTTTTGGGAGTAAGCTTGCCGGAGATTGTTATCCCTGTTAGGCCTGGCCGGGATGTGGCTACTTTGGTAGAGATATCAGCTATGAATCAACGCCTGAAGATAATGGGATCTCATTCAGCCAAAGAACTTACCCAAAAATTGAGTCGGGCTATAAATCTTCCTACAGGTTCAGTAGAAGAGGAATAGTATTTTGGCAGAGAGAAGAAAACCGCATTTTGTAATTATCACCGGGCTCTCAGGGGCAGGTAAAAACCAGGCGCTTAGGTGTTTGGAGGATTTGGGCTTTTTTTGTGTTGATAACCTTCCTACGTCGCTTCTCCTTACATTTGCCCAGCTCTGCCACCACTCCAGCACATCAATAGAGAAGATAGCGCTGGGGATTGATATAAGGGAAAGGGTTTTTCTGGATAAGTTATTGGACACGCTTACGCGGCTTAAAAACGGCGGATATATTTATCGGATTTTATATCTGGAGGCTTCCAGTAAAGTTTTGATAAGGAGATTCAGTGAGACGCGGCGCAGGCACCCTTTAGGTGAGGGAGATTCGATTAAAGCTATCGGCCGAAGGCCGATTTTGCTTGAGAATCTTGAGGTAGAGAAAAAAAGACTTGCGCCTATTAAAAGAAAGGCAGATTTTATTATAGATACAACTAATCTCAATGTCCACGAGCTTAAAGAAAGTCTTATTAAAAATTTTTTGGCACCGCCGGATAATGTTAAAATGATGGTCAATATTATTTCTTTTGGGTATAAATTTGGTTTACCCGAGTACGCTGACCTTATCTTCGACGTGCGTTTTTTACCCAATCCTTATTATATACGGCAGCTTCGTTTTTTAAGCGGCCGCGCCAAGGCTGTGCGTTCCTTTGTGTTAAAGGAGAAAATCACCAGGGATTTTTTAGCAAAACTTTATACCCTCCTGGATTTTTTGATGCCCTATTATCGCCGTGAAGGGAAGGCCTACCTGACTGTAGCCCTTGGCTGCACCGGAGGGAAACATCGTTCAGTTGTGCTATCGAGCGAGTTAAAAAAACATTTTGCGAGAGACCGTGATGCAGTAGTGCGTTTGGAACATCGGGACATAAAGAAAGAGTGATATTATGATTAAGGTAATTATTGCAGGTCATGGCGGATTGCCCGGTAATCTTTTAGATACAGTGGAAAATATTACGGGAAAGATTCCGGATTGCGAGGCCATCTGTTTTAATCCCGGAGAGGGTAGACGCGAATTTCGTCATAAAATTGGCGCATCGTTAGAAAAATTCGGCCGGAGAGAAATTTTTTTATTCCTTACGGATGTCTTCGGCGGCAGCGCTTCGAATATTGGTTATTCCTTTGTCAATGAATATAACATCAAGATTGTTACGGGCGTAAACCTTCCGATGCTTCTTACGTTAGCCAGTAACAGGGCATCGGATGATATAGATGATCTCTCATTTAAACTGATACAGGCAGGTAAGAATAGTATTCTTATAGCTGATACCTTACTTAAGGACAGGCGTCAGAGAATTCGAATAAAAATTATGAGGATAGGGAAAAAATGTCGATGGTTGAAAAAGATTTCGAGATTCAAAACGAGTTAGGTCTGCACGCCAGGCCCGCTGCCCTTTTCGTCAAGACAGCCAGTACTTTCAAGGCTGACATTCTAGTCGAAAAGGATGGCAAAAAGGTCAATGGGAAATCAATTATGGGGATTATGATGCTGGCTGCAGCCAAGGGCAGTGCTATTAAAATAAAAGCCAGAGGCAGGGATGCAGACAAGGCGATTGGAGCACTTCAGCAACTTATCCTTAGTAAGTTCGGAGAAGAATAGATGGAGAAATTAAGCGGTATTTCAGCTTCGGACGGCATAATACTTGGTAAGGCCATTGTTTTTCGCGCCGAGAAATTAGCTGTGCCTAAATATAGTATCCCTAATAATAAGGTTGCCTTTGAGATCGCTCGATTTGAAAGGGCGCTTGCCGATACTACTGAGGAAATATTAAAAATAAGAGAAGAAATAAGTCAGCGCCTTGATGAGGAACATACCCATATACTCGATGCCCATCTTCTCGTTCTCGAAGATGTCCTCCTTATCGAAGAGACGATGCAGGGAATAGAGAAGAGAAGGCTGAATACCGAATATATTTTTATGGAAGTGCTGGAAAAACTTGTAAAAAGTTTTCAGGAGATGGAGGACGATTATCTGAAAGAGAGGGTTTCGGATATCCGCGATATAGGGCGCAGGGTCTTACGTAATCTTATGGGTAAGAAGACCTCCAGGTCTCTCAGAGACATTCAAGAGGAGGTAGTCGTTGTTTCGCATGACCTTTCACCTTCAGACACTGCGCAGATCAAGAGGGACAAGGTCAAGGGTTTCGCCACTGACATCGGCGGTCAGACTTCTCATACAGCTATCATGGCCAAGGCCTTTCAGATTCCCGCAGTAGTCGGGCTTAAACATATAACAAGTGTAGTTAATGATGGTGATATGCTTATAATTGACGGACATCATGGGTTAGTTATTATTAATCCTGACAAGAGAACGATCCGCCAATATGAGACTACAAAGCAACAGTTGGAAAAATTTACAACCGGGTTACGCGGGGTAAAGAAATTGCCGTCTGTAACTATGGACGGAAAAAAAATAGAACTTGCCGCAAATATTGAATTGCCGGAGGAGGTCCCGATTGTCATAGCCAATGGCGGACAGGGGATTGGATTATATCGAACTGAATTTTTTTATCTGAACAGAAAGGATCTTCCCTGTGAAGAAGAACACTTCCAGGCATATAAAAAGGTAGCAGAAGAAATTAATCCTTTTTCTTTAATAATTCGAACTCTCGATATTGGCGGAGATAAGTTTCTTTCTCCATTAACATATCCACAGGAGATAAATCCTTTTCTCGGATGCCGCGCTATTCGATTCTGTTTTGAGAGGCCTGACATATTTAAGGTTCAGTTGAGGGGAATATTACGCGCGTCATCATACGGCGCGGTAAAGATAATGTTTCCTATGGTTACCACTCTCGAAGAACTCCTCCATGCAAAGGCGCTGGTTGAAGAAGCCAAGAAAGAACTTCAAAAGGAGAAAATTACTTTTAACAAAGAAATAAAAATAGGAACTATGATCGAGACTCCATCTGCCGCAATGATAAGTGATATCCTGGCGAAGGAAGTAGATTTTTTCAGCATCGGGACAAATGACCTCATTCAATATGCCTTAGCTGTAGACAGGGTCAATGAAAAAGTAGTATCTCTCTATCAGCCGACCCACCCGGGGGTTCTGAAGCTTATAAAGAATGTTATAGATGCCGGTCATAAGGCTAATGTATGGGTAGGGATGTGCGGGGAGATGGCAGGTGATCCCATTTATACAATTGTTCTTTTAGGCCTTGGCATTGATGAACTTAGCATGAGTCCTGTGGCCATTCCGGAGGTAAAAAAGGTAATACGTTCTATTACTGTAGCAGAAGCTAAGGCAGTAACCCGGGAGGCCCTTGGGCTCTCTACCGGCCGGGAAGTTGAGATGCTGCTCAGGAAACAGCTAAAGAAGATTATGCCGGAGGTGCTGGTGTAGGCATGTAGATGCACATGAACGATTTTACAAAAACTGAAATAATAAAAAAGTTCGACCGGCACAACATGCTCGACCTCCTCCTCGGGTTGCCCGCCCAATGCCGAAATGCCCTTGAATTAAGCCGCGCTGTCCAATTACCTAAAAATTTTGCCGGGATAAATAAGATTGTCATTAGCGGGATGGGAGGCTCCGCAGTGAGTGGAGATATATTGCGCAGCTTTTTATCTAAAAGAATCAGAGTCCCTATTCTGGTCAACCGTGGTTATACTATTCCTCATTTTGTTGACAGCTCCACACTTTTTTTCGTTAATAGTTATTCCGGTAATACAGAAGAGACCCTCAGCGCCTTTGAAAAAGCGCGGGCGCAAGGTGCTAAGATCATTGGAGTGAGTTCTAACGGAAAGGTTGCAAAATTCTGCCGCCGCTATAGCCTTCCTCTATATAGCCCCCCCGGAGGCCAGCCTCCACGCAGTGCCATAGGGTATCTATTTTTTCCGCTTCTCCAGGCGCTCATAAGTCTGAGGATGGTCAGGAATATTAACGGGGAGATAGAGGAGACCATCGCATATATGGAAAGAAAGGTGAAATCGTACGCGCCGGAGAGGCGCGATAATTTAGCCCATACATTCACCAGGAAGGTTTTTGGTTATATGCCTATCATCTATGGAAGTGGTGAAGCAGCGGGTACTTGTGCCTTTCGCTGGAAGACACAATTTAATGAAAATAGTAAAGTCACGGCATTTAGCAATACATTTCCTGAACTGGACCACAATGAGATTATGGGGTGGGAAGGTCCTCGGGATATAACCAAAAAATTCGTTCTTTTTGTCTTAAAGGATAAAGGGGATTCTAAACGTATGGAGAAAAGAATCAAGATCACCCTTGATGTCATAGGTAAAAAGCTCCATGCCGTTTATGAGATATGCGGTGAAGGGCGTTCTCCCCTTACGAGAATGTTTTCTTTAATTTTATTGGGAGATTTTTTAACTTTCTACATGGCTATAGCCCGCGGTGTTGACCCTACAGCTATTAAAGGAATAAATATTTTAAAAGAGAGATTGGCTAAATCATAAAGGCCCGCAAGGGGCAGGGAGGTAAAAAATGAGCAAGAGTGATTATCTGTTTACGTCGGAGTCAGTTACTGAGGGTCATCCTGATAAGATCTGTGATCAGGTTTCGGATGCCATCCTTGATACTGTTTATAAGAATGACCCAATGGGGCGGGTGGCCTGCGAGACACTGGTTGCAACAGGTCTTATAATGATAGCGGGCCAGATTACTACCTCTTGCTATGTAGACATCCCTAAGATAGCGCGCAGCGTTATAAAGGATGTTGGATACAATGATTCTGATTATGGATTCGATTATAACACCTGCGCTGTCCTTACTTCTATTGATGAACAGTCCGCTGATATAGCCCTTGGAGTAGATAAAGAAGGTGCTGGAGATCAGGGTATAATGTTTGGGTTTGCCACTAAAGAAACTCCCGAACTTATGCCTCTGCCTATCATGCTTGCCCATAAGCTTGTCAGGCGTCTTTCAGAGGTAAGGAAGAGAAAGACCCTTGCATATCTAAGGCCTGATGGAAAAAGCCAGGTCACTGTTGAATATGTCAATAAGGTCCCTGCCCGTGTTGATGCCGTAGTTATTTCCTCCCAGCATGATTCTGAGATTGCTATGGAGACTCTCCGTGAAGACATTATCGAGGAGGTCATAAAACCGATTGTACCCGAACAGTATTTAGATAAAGATACGAAATATCACATCAATCCGACAGGCAGATTTGTCACAGGCGGTCCGCAGGGTGATACAGGTGTGACAGGCCGAAAGATTATCGTGGATACTTACGGAGGCCTGGGTAGTCATGGTGGCGGATGTTTTTCCGGTAAGGACCCGACAAAGGTTGACCGCAGCGCCTCCTACATGGCCCGTTATATTGCAAAAAATATTGTAGCCAGCGGGATAGCTGAAGAGTGTGAGATTCAGATATCCTATGCCATTGGAGTATCAAAGCCGGTTTCGGTTATGGTAGATACAAAACATACCGGCAAGATCCAGCATGACGTCCTGACAAAAATAATCCTGGATAATTTTGATCTTACTCCTCGAGCTATCATTAAGCACCTGAACCTCAGGCGGCCTATCTACAGGCAGACAGCCTGTTATGGTCATTTCGGCCGCACCGAGCCGGAATTTACGTGGGAGAGAGTGGATATGGCAGGTAGATTAAGAAAGGCGGCCAGACTATAATGAAATACGACATAAAAAACAGAAAACTCGCTGCTCAAGGCAAAAAGAGGATCGAATGGGCAGAAAGGAATATGCCTGTTTTAAGATCCATCCGCAGTCGTTTTGAAAAACAAAAACCTTTTCGTGGAATAACGATTTCTGCCTGTCTCCACGTCACTACTGAGACAGCAAATCTTATGATTACCCTGAAGAGCGGCGGAGCAAAAGTAGTTCTATGCGCATCTAATCCTTTAAGCACTCAGGATGACGTCGCTTCTTCTCTGGTTGTCCATAATTCTATTCCTGTTTACGCAATTTGCGGTGAGGATAACCGCACATATTACCGCCACATAGAACAGGCCTTAGCTCATAGGCCTGTTATTACTATGGATGATGGCGCAGACCTTGTCTCGATACTTCATACCCGCAGGAAAGCCGATGCGCATAATGTCATGGGCGGCACTGAAGAGACTACTACCGGAGTGATCAGGCTCAGGAGCATGGAGAAAAAAGGCGTCCTTCTTTTTCCTTTGATTGCCGTCAATGATGCCCAGACAAAGTTCCTTTTTGATAACCGCTACGGCACAGGCCAGAGCACTATAGACGGTATCCTTCGCGCTACCAATATTCTCATTGCAGGTTCCTATTTTGTCGTTTGCGGGTACGGGTGGTGCGGCAGAGGTGTTGCCATGCGCGCAAAGGGCTTGGGGGCTAAGGTCATAATTTGCGAAGTAGATCCATGGCGGGCACTTGAGGCAGTTATGGACGGGTTTGAGGTTATGCCTATGAAAAAGGCAGCAAGGCAGGGAGATATATTTGTCACAACTACAGGAGATATAAGTGTCCTGAGACGCGAACATTTCGTGAGTTTTAAAGATGGCGCGATTATTTGCAATTCCGGGCACTTTAATGTCGAGATTGATATTCCGGATCTTCGGAAACTCGCTGTCTCCCGCCGCCTTATACGAGAGCATGTGGAAGAATTCCGTCTAAAAAACGGGAAAAAGATATATCTCCTCGGCGAAGGCAGGCTGATAAATCTGGCTGCTGCCGAGGGGCATCCTGCGCGTGTCATGGATATGAGTTTTGCAAACCAGGCCCTTTCAGCCAGATTCCTCGTGCAAAATAGTGGGAAGCTTGAAAAACGTGTCTATTCGGTGCCCGTAGAGATAGATAGAGAAATAGCCGTATTAAAACTAAAAACCATGGACATAGAGATAGATAAACTTACTCCGGAACAGAAAAGATATCTTGCCAGCTGGGAAATGGGTACTTGAAAAAGGGGACAGCGCCCTTTTTTTGAATAGCATGGCTGCTCAAATAGATTCCACTTCTAAAATTCACCCTGACGCCCGGATCGCCGATGATGTAACTATCGGTCCTTACAGCATCATCGGACCCAATGCCACGATAGAATCAGGTGTACACATCTATTCTCATGTAGTGTTAGATGGCCATACTACCATTCGTAAAAACTGCAAGATTTTTCCCGGCGCAATCCTTGGCACTCCTCCTCAGGATTTAAAATTTAAAGAGGAAGATACAAAACTCATTATCAATGAAAATTCCGTTATCCGTGAATATGCCATGCTTAACCCGGGGACAAAGGGAGGGGGAGGGGAGACAGTTATTGGTAAAAATTGTTTTCTTATGGCCTATAGCCACGTCGCCCATGACTGCCATATCGGTGACCATGCAATACTTATGAATGGGGTTAATTTAGCCGGCCATGTTACTATTGAGCATCACGCCATTATCAGCGCCCTCACTGTCATACATCAGGAAGTAAGGGTCGGGGCATACGCAATGATCGGAGGGGCATCTTCTTTAGGGAAAGATATCGTCCCCTATATTCGCGCTATCGGACCCGGTTTTGACCTTCGTATAAGCGGCTTAAATACTGTCGGCCTTACCAGGAACAATTTTCCGGAAGATGTAAAGAAGGCCATTAAGCAGGCTTATAAAATAATTTTTCTCTCACACCTTAATGTCTCTCAAGCCCTTCTTCGTATAGAAAAAGAACTTCCAGGCATCCCGGAGATTAAGTACCTCACCACCTTTATCGAGACATCCAGGAGAGGCATCTACCGTTAATAACAATCTCGAAGACTATAAAAACTACTATCCGCAGGCTAAACTAACCTGATCGCTATTCCTTTGTTTTTTAGATATCTCTTGACTTGGGGGACAGAATATTTGCCGTAGTGAAAGATTGACGCAATTAGAACAGCAGACGCCTTACCTCTCGTCAGGGCGTCATAGAGATGTTTCATATTTCCGGCGCCGCCGGAGGCAATAACAGGGACATTGACTGCTTTTCCGATGAGCCGGGTCAGTTCAATATCATAACCCGTCTTAGTCCCGTCTTTGTCCATGCTCGTAAGTAATATCTCTCCGGCGCCAAGCTTCTCTACTTTTTTCGCCCATTTAATTGCATCAAGGCCTGTGGCCTTTCTGCCGCCGTAACTATATACTTCCCATTTTTTATAGGAATTTCTTTTTTGGTAGCCGCAGGCTTTAGCCTGCGATAATTTGTTTCCTCTGGCATCAATAGCCACTACTATACACTGGCTGCCGAACCTCTCCGAAGCCTCCTGCACCAACTCAGGCTGTTCTATGGCAGCGGTATTTATTGAGACCTTATCGGCACCGGATTTTAGCAGCTGCCTTATGTCTTCCAGTTTTCTTACTCCTCCGCCGACAGTCAAAGGTATAAAAACTTTCTCCGCGGTTTTTTTCACTATCTCAAATATAGTCCTGCGCCTTTCTATACTTGCAGTAATATC
>DAOWKF010000018.1 GCA_030640045.1 Candidatus Omnitrophota bacterium
AAAAAATTAACCAGTTTTTTTCTCAATCTATCATGCCCAAACCTTTCATTTGGCTTGACTCTGTACTGGTTAACCCATACTTCTATTTCTTCTGGGTCGAATCTAACCAACCTTTTGCCTATTTTAAGATGAGGAATTTTACCTTCGCTAAAGAGGTGATTTAATGCAAGCAGAGGCTCTTTTAGATAACCATCCTAATGGCTCAGGCAGGTATAGGATATTAGACCCTTGCTGCGGCACAGGAGAGCCTTTGCAGCGTATTGCCGAAGCTTTAAGCCTCAAAGAGGCTTATGGCATAGAGCTTGACAGGGAGCGGGCAGATATGAGTAAAGCAAAATTATTAAAGGTGATTCATGAAAGTTACACCAATGTACACACCCCCGAAAGAGCCTACTCCCTGCTTTTCCTAAATCCGCCATATGATACAGATGATGACTGGAGAAGATTAGAGCATAAATTCCTGATAGATACAACAAGGTATATTGCTTCCGGTGGGTTACTTGCTTACATCATCTCACACTACAGGCTTATTCCAAGAACAGCGCGTTATCTTAGCTGGTGGTATAGAGATATTAAGGTAGTACGGTTTCCGGATAAAGATTATGAAGCATTCAAGCAGATTGTGATTCTGGGTATAAAAAAAGACAGGTATTGCGCTGATAAGGATGCTGAAGAAAAACTAAAAATAATCGCTAAGGTTTCAGCAGAGCAAATCTCTGTTTTGGAAGAAACAACCTATCCTCAATACCTGCTTCCTGGTGTAAACGGAAGGTTCTGGTTCCGTTCAAGCCGGCTTGATCCAGAGGAATGCTGCGAAGAGATAAAGAATTTTGGGTTATGGCAGGATATGGAAATAAAAAATCAAAAAAATCCTTGACTTTTCTAATTCTTATGATATTGTATATATAGATTAGAAAAAAGAATTTTTACTTGCAAAAGGTTCGTATTTCCTATGAAATATGAACCTTTTTTTGTTATCTACCTGCTTTACCCGCTCTAATCCTCGCTCACCTCCTTTATTTTTCCCAAAATCACGGAAAATATTATAAATTAAACCGGTTTTCTGTCTCCGGAGGGATAAAAATGACTAAAACATACTATATTTTAAACCAACTCTGGCAAAAACATTCGCACTTCGTAAGAAATCTGAACGTTTTTGAGAGGAGAAAAAGAAATGGAAAAAAAACACAAGAATTTAAGTGGTTTATAGACGAAAACAAGTATCTTAAAGAAGAAGAGGTTGAAAAACTATTATCAGCAGCAGAAAAGAAAAAGGAAAAAGCAGAGAAAAAAGGCAAAAAAGTGGCAGTAAGAGATTACTTTGTTATTAAGATTGGGCTTTCCACCGGGTTAAGGGTTCAGGAACTTATACTGAACCCCTAAAAGAGTGGACATTTTAATATGGGAGTATTAAGATAAACTCAAAGGGGGGATGTAAAAGATGAAGAGGCGTAAATGGCAACCAGAGGAGAAGCTGGCCATAGTACTTGAAGGCCTGAAGGATGGGCACAATGTATCTGAGTTGTGCCGCAGGCATGCGATTAGCCAGACATATTACTACCGTATGCGGGATCAGTTTTTGTCCAGGGCGAAGGAGATATTCATATATGGCGGCCAGAGCCAGGAGGCGAAACTTCTCAAGGACAATATCAGGGAACTTGAGCGGATTATAGGTAAACTGACAGTTCAGAACGAGATTCTAAAAAAAACGGAAGAAATGATGAGTCGGTAGGAAAAATGGCAAAACAATTCATTAAAGAAGGTTACAGGCCAGTGGATATATCAGCGGCGTTAGGCATAAGCCGTTCCAACTGCTACGCGGGTAAATCGGATTGTCCGAAGAAGGAAGATTCAGACGAGGTGCATCTTGAAGATCACATCAAAAAGATTGCCGGGGACCATCCATTCTGGGGATATCGGCGTATAACGGCCTGGTTAAGACACCGAGAAGAACACTTGATTAACCATAAACGGATTTATAGCCTAATGAAGAAGTTGAATCTTCTGGTAAAGAAGAGACCTCACAGGGCTAATCGGACACCGCAGAAATCAAAACCCAGAGCCACTTACCCCAGGCAGTATTGGGGCATAGATATGACCAAGTTTATGGTACCCTCAGTTGGATGGGTATATCTAATGATCGTTCTGGATTGGTTTAGTAAAAAGATAGTCGGGTATTCTATGAATATGCGGTGTCGTTCTCGGGAATGGAAGGATGCTGTAGAGATGGCTATTCAGCGGGAATGCCCCGGAGGCTCAAGAGAGGAGGATATAAGCCTTATTAGTGACAATGGTTCTCAGCCAACCTCTATATCTTTTATGAAAGATATGGCTACCCTGGGAATAAAGCAGATATTCACATCCTACAATAACCCTAAAGGCAATGCAGATACTGAGAGGGTTATCAGGACAACTAAGGAAGAAATTATCTGGCTGAATGAGTTCAGCTCTTTACGGGAGGCCATCGAGAAAGTCAGCTCTTGGATAGAGGTGGATTATAACCGGGAATATCCTCATTCTGTGCTGGGATACAACAGTCCTTGCGAATTTGAGGCAGCTTATTGGGAGAAGGCTGAAAAAACAGCCCATAGAATTGCCTACAACGAAAGTTCTCAAGGGCGCCAGTATGAAACCATTCGTTAGCCGGAGCATGGAAAGGCATTGGTGGGAGTTTGAATACTAACAATTCTACCATTAAAAAATGTCTTGACTTTAGGGGTTCATTACAATACGGAGATATAAGCGAAAATGCTGAATATGATGCGGCGAAAGAAACACAGGCTTTTAATGAGGAAAGGATTGCTGAATTAGAGAATGAACTCAGTCGTGTTCGGATTATTGATGAGGAAAATATCTCTAAGGACGAGGCGCGAATAGGAGCGACAGTTATACTAAAAGATTTAGATTCACGAGAAGAAATTCAATATACGTTAGTATCGGAAGTAGAAGCAGATTATGAACAGAGTAAAATTTCTATCACTTCTCCCGTAGGTAAAGGCTTATTAGGCTATAAAAAAAATGAGATTGTTGAGATTAAAGCTCCCGCAAGACTTTTAAGGTATAAGATATTAAAAATATCAAGATAAAAGAAAAGGCGGCAGGTGTTTTTCTTGGATGATATGAGGAGAAAATAATTGATGCTGACAAGGGATAAAAAAATTCACTTTGTCGGAATTGGGGGGACGGGAATGAGCGGGCTTGCCCAGCTGCTTATCAGGCAGGATTTTCGGGTAAGCGGGTCGGATATAAAGAGCAATTTTCAGACGGAGCGGGTGCGCGCGCTGGGGGCTGAGGTCTTTATCGGGCATGTGGCGGCGCATGCCGAGGGAGCGGATGTTGTTACTTATTCCTCGGCCGTGGATAGCTCTAATCCGGAGGTCGCCTTTGCGTTCCGGCAAAAAATACCGTTGTTAAAAAGAGCTGAACTTCTCTCTCTTTTAATGGAAGATAAAATTAGTATTTTAGTTGCCGGCGCGCATGGCAAAACTACCACCACTTCGATGATTTCTTTATTGCTCAAGACTGCCGGTCTTGACCCGACTGTAGCGATTGGCGGTGAAGTAGAGGACTTTGGCGGCAATGCTTATTTGGGTACAGGGGATTACTTTGTCGCCGAGGCAGACGAGAGCGACGGTTCTTTTCTTCATTTTGCGCCAACATACTCGGTAGTAACTAATATTGATAGAGAACATATGGATTTTTACAAAGATATGCCTGCTCTGGAGAAATGTTTTGCTGATTTTATCGGGAATACCAAAGCAGGAGGATGCTGTTTCTGGTGTCATAATGATGCGCGTTTACGGAAGATTATTAACAGGCGGGAGATG
>DAOWKF010000004.1 GCA_030640045.1 Candidatus Omnitrophota bacterium
ATGCAGGGCACTTGTGCCATTGGTTGTAGAAATGGCATATTTTGAACTATTCCATTCAGCAAATTTTTTTTCAAATTCCTGCCCGTTTGGACCTGTCCAGTAATTGACCTTGCCGGTACGAAGAGGCTCCATTGCGGCATTTATGATCTCTTCACTAAAACTTGGCCAGCCTGGAAAAGTTACACCCTCTCCTACTGCCTTACCGCCTTCTATAGCTAATTTTTCTTTAACCATATATTTTCTCCTCTACGCAGGCTAAAGCCTGCGGCTACCATTACTCCAATTCCTTTAACTCAAATACCTTTTTTAAAATAAGTGTAGCTGCGCCTAATGCACCTCCTTTCTCCCCAAAGGCTGCCTGGATAACCTGAACCGCATTATATGATGAAGGGACAGTATATTTTTTCATAGCTCTATCTATAGCCTTAAATAAAGTTTCTCCTACCAGACTTAGCTCCCCGCCTATGATGAGGTGCGAAGGATTTAAGAGGTTGACAAGGTTGCTCACTCCCACACCGATATAATAACCTGCATCTGCAATAATCTTCTGCTCCTCCTTCCTGCCCTTTCCGGATATCTTTTCCAGTATTTTTCTACTAGAGGCTACTGTCTCAAGGCACCCTTTATGGCCGCATCTGCAACGAGGTCCATTTATATCTACCACAGTATGGCCGAGCTCTCCCGCACTGAGACTCACCCCATAATGAAGCTGGCTTCTACTAAGTATTGCGCAGCCAATCCCTACACCCAGATCTATAAACACGAAATTGTCTATGCCTTGAGCCCTGCCAAACCATTTTTCTCCTAATGCCATTGCCCGGGATGAGTCTTCTATCTCTACAGATAATGGGAAATGTTTTCTAAAATATTCTTTTAAATATTCTTTTATCCTTATCCCTTCAAGAGCGGGTAGATTCGAAGACTGAATAATAGTCTCCTTATCCCTATCGATTATTCCGGGAAATACAAATCCCAGGCCGAGGAGCCTGGAGCGGGTGGTACAAGCTATTAAAGACTGCGCGATTTTTTTAATGCCTGATAAAATATATTTTCTTTTAGAAATTTTAAATAAAGGAAAAACTTTTTCTTTTAGAATATTTCCTTTTAAATCAACCATGACCCCGATAATTTTATTCGGGTCCAGATAAATCCCGATGGTATGTTTTAGATTGCTATTTAGCCTTAATAATTCCGGTCTCCTTCCGCCGCTTGAGGTTTCATATCCATCTGAAATTATTAACCTCTTAGCCAATAATTCATGGGTAAGGTTTGTCACAGTCTTCCCGTCAAGCCCGGTCTCCCGGGTCAGTTCAATACGTGAAAGGGAGTCCTGTAAACGAAGCAGGTTAAGGATCCTTACACGGTTAATCCTGCGCATTAACCCATGGTCACAAATTATAGGCCTCATTTTTAAACTTATTAGAAATTGTCTACAAAGTAATTATAACATATATTTTTATTTTTGCAAACAAGCAAATCGCCTCTGGCGATAACATATAGTGGTTGGGATTGTCTTTTGAAATTCCATACCATAAAATATGCCCCGCGAAGGGCAGGCCCACAAAAAAAGGTCATGTTTTTACTTTTGGAGGAAACGGAGTATGTCATTGTAGGTTACGAACATCATAAGGGCAATGAGAACAGCTATCCCAACCTGCTGGGCTATCACCTGTTTTCTCTTACTCACAGGCCTGCCACGGACCCCTTCTATAAGCAAAAACAAGATATGGCCGCCATCCAGGACCGGAATAGGTAAAAAATTTATAACTGCTAAATTCACGCTTATAATTGCGATGAACATAAAAAGATTTGTCATGCCCATCCGCGCTTCCTGACCGGCTAACTGGGCAATGAGTATCGGGCCTCCTAAAGCCTTTACAGAAACCTGGCCTGTCACAAGCTGCCATAGCCCCACATACATAACCCTGACTAAATAAAATGTGCGGGTAAAGGCCTTTCCAAGAGAAATAAAAACAGGATACCTCTTTTTGGGAAATTCCTTAACATCTTTGCCATAATCGTAAGGGGTAATACCGATAAGTCCAATCTTATTAGTTTCATCGAGTCCCGGCGTAACTCCTATCTCAAGCTCCCTGTTGCCCCGCCGGACATTCAACAAGAGTAATTTATCAGGACTCTTGTGAATTATATTTGTAAGAGATATCCAGTCATCTATTAATGCGCCGTCGATTTCTAAAATTTCGTCTCCGCTTTTTAATCCCGCGCGCTCAGCCGGAGAATCCTCTAAAACTGTCCCAACCCGGCCGGAGATATATGGAACTCCGATGGTAAAGATGGCAGCTAAGATAACAACGCAAAGCAGTAAATTCATCAATGGCCCGCTGGCTACAATAGCCAGCCGTTCCCGGACGCTTTTACTTAGATATTCGTAAGGCTCACCTTTCCGTTCATCCTCAAAATTTTCACCGGCCATTTTTACGTATCCGCCTAATGGGACTAAGGAAAGGATATATCTGGTGTCGCCGATTTTACGGCCAATAATCTCCGGGCCGAAGCCCAAAGAAAATTTTTCTACACGGACTTTTCTGAGCTTCGCTACAAGAAAATGTCCTAATTCATGGACAAAGACCAGGACGCCGATTACAAAAATAGCTGGGAGGATATTAATCATGACATTTTTTAATTATTTTTTGCGCTTGTTGCTTAGCCCATTTATCCCCGGCTAAAATTTCTTGTAATGAGGGATCAGGGATGACCTTGTGCCTATGCATAACTTCCTCTATAACAACCGGTATCTCTAAAAATTTGATATTTTTCTTAAGAAATGCCTGCACGGCTATTTCATTAGCCCCGTTTAAGACTGCTGTCATTGTCCCGCCCGCCTCCATGGCCTGTTTGGCGAGACCGAGGCATGGAAATTTTTTCTCATCGGGAGTAAAAAAATGGAGTTTACTAACCTTCCCAAGGTCCAGCCTCGG
>DAOWKF010000063.1 GCA_030640045.1 Candidatus Omnitrophota bacterium
CTATCTCTGATTCTAAGAGAACCGGGGTATTGATATGAAGGGCATTTTTTAGATAATTAATCGCAGCTATATTTAGATTTATTAAATAGTCCCACTTTTTCTCGTATATTTCATCAAGGAAGTTTTGATACGTTTTAAAGAAAGGCGCTTTGGCGTAGTTTCTTTTAATGGTTTCGCAATGTTTTTCGCGCCATTTTTCCTGGTTATCGATTTTTACCTCGCTTATCTTTTGAAAGAAACTGCCTTTAGTAAGGACAGGCACGGTCAGCCAAATTGATCCGGATGGGGACTTAATACAATTGCGGTTTTGGAATTCTCTTTTTTTATACTGCACGGTATCAAGGAAGACAAACTGGTCAACATTTGCCATCTTGTGGAAATATCCAAGCCAGGGGATATATTGGGGTTGGTGAACTGCTATTTTCATGGTAAAATTATACTATGCTTTTACGATTGTGCAAAATAAATTTAATGTTATTGTGGTTTTTGGTTTTAGCTTTCATATGCATCCCTTTGGCCTTTGCAGAGGATTTAGTGCCGGTTACCGGCATAATGCATATTCAATCAACTGTAAGTGACGGAAAATATTCCATAGATGAAATCGCCAAAATGGCTATACAAAAAGGCATTGAAGTTGTGTTTTTAAGCGATCATGACCTGCATAAGTGGGAATACGGTTTTCCTCCATTCAGGAGATTATTTAAGCGGACAGTGGAACTTGATTCTGTGCTTAAGCTTGGGGCGGATAGGTACCTTGCATTGATTAAAGAGGCTGAAGAAAATAATAAAGGGGTCATCTTTATACCCGGGGTAGAGGCAGCACCATTTTACTACTGGACCGGAAATATATTAAAAAGAAATATGGAACTCAGGGCATGGCACAGACACATATTGGTAGTCGGTCTTAATAGAGCAGAGGATTACAAGAATCTTCCGTTAGTCGGAAATAGGAAATCTAATTTTGATCAATACCATGGAGATAAATGGTTTAAACCACACCAGGATTTAATCGATTACGTTAATGAAAAAGGAGGAATGACCTTCTGGGCTCATCCGGAGGCGGAAAATAAACAAATTGTGAGTGGTATATTGATCCATACATTGCCTTACCAGGATTTTTTATTAAAGACATACAATTTTACCGGTTTTGCAATTTTACATGAGGGATACAAAGAGGTCGGGAGGCCCGGGGGTATATGGGATGAGATATTGAAGGAATACGTAACCGGTAACAGGGGGAAAAGTGTAGTTGCTATAGGAGAGATTGATTATGAAGGCGGAGGGGCAGCGGCTATAGATGCTGTCAAAAATATATTTTTTGTCAGGGAAAAGACCAGGGCATCTATACTGGAATCGTTACGAAAGGGTTCGTTTTATGTAGTAAGAAAATCTCCTAAATGCGATTTGAGGCTTGACAGGTTTGAAATTTTAAGTAGAGAATATAAGGCCGTTATGGGAGAAAGTATCTCAGCGCATGAAAAGTGTGTGGTTTCGGCCAATATATCAGATGTGTCCGGCGCTTCAGGTAAAAAGGTTTTGATAAAACTCATAAAAAATGGGAGGATAATAGATTTGCGAGAAGGAATGTTGCCAATGCAATATGAATTTGTGGATAATTTTGATAAGCTCTGTGACGGATATTACCGTCTGGATATCTCATGTGAAGGTAGTCTTCTTTTATCAAACCCTGTATTTTTTAGAAAATGAAGCAGAGATTTTTCTTTTTAGGGCTTATAGTTATCACCCTGCCGCTTTTAGCAGGGGCGGGACTGGTCAGCGGGAGAGAGCGGCTGATACTGGGGATACTCTCTTTATTCCTCCTTATCTTTCACCTTTTTAAATTGAGAGGACTGCTTAATTTTACCATTTTTCTCTCATTATTTATTTCAATTTTTTTGAGCAGCCGGTTTATTTTTTTTGGAAGACTAGACCCATTTTTCTTTCAGGCGGTGATATTAGCCGCGCTTTTGCTTTCCGCAAAAAAGGGACAGACACCCAAGCCCCAGTCGGAGTCAGTACCCTCACGGGCAGGTTCCACACTCCCGATTTTTGCTATTGGGATAATATGCCTGGTTATAGCGACGTTTCTGCTTCAGTTTTTTGTCAATCGAGTCCTCCTGGGATTTTATCTCAATATCTGGATAGATTTAAAACGCCACTGGCCGGTGTTTTTGTTTTGCATAACGTATTTTATTGCCTGCCCCGTTCGAAGTACCAAAGAAGCCATGCATGGCAGTAAAATTTCGAACGGGGTAAAGGTAAGTTACTTTATGGGGCTGTTTATCATCACCGGTCTTCTATCGTATTTTAATCCTCCCGAAGGGGGAGGAGGAGAGAGATGTATAGCTGCAAAAAAGATCGAACGTAATTTAGCCTTTTTCTATAAAGACAGGGAGAATTGGAAGGATATGAGCAGTCCTTTCAGGCGCGGTCTTGTATATGAATATCTGGGGCTATGGGCAAAGGCCGGGAATGAATTTAAAAGGATTCTTATTGCTTCCCCGGAAGATATAGATGCGCATTTCAATCTGGCCAGGAGTTACGAAGCAGAAAAATTCTGGTATGAGGCTATGGTGGAATATGGAAGGGTGGTGGAGCTGGACCCATACTATCGCGGCAGTCATTATGGCCTGGCTGTGGCATATGATGCCCTCGGAGAAACAGAGAAGGCAGAAAAGGAATTTTTAAAAGAGATAGAAATAAATCCGGAAGAGATCAGGGCATATATTGCGCTGGAAGAACTTTACGCGAGGCAGGGTCTGGTTAAAGTAATAGAGAAGCTTCGAGCGAGGCGGCTGCGGATGATAACGGCTGCAATTCATAAAAAGGATATTGGCGATGACAATTTAAGGATGTTTCCTGTGGTTCTAAACGGCGGCGCAGTGACTGTTGAGATAGTGGCGAGGGGAACTCAAGCGCAGGGTTTTTGGCCCAGGATGGAGGTGTGGTTAAGCAAAGGCGGAAGGCTTGTCCGGGGGGGAGATCGATGGGTTAAGTCCGATACCTGGAAGAGTTATTATTTTTATTTTAATGCGTTACCCGGGGAAGAAAAATTTATTGTCCATTTCGTCAATGATTTTTTTGGCGGCATTGATAACGACCGCAATCTTTATATAAAGCAGATAAATTTTAAATGAAATTTTCTTTTCGTATTATTTTGATTTTGTCTCTCGTCAATCTGTTTGTCTGGGGGGTTTTTTTATGGCCGCGGACCCCTACCATGGTAGTTACGTTTTTCGATGTCGGGCAAGGAGACAGCGCATTTATAACATTCCCCTATGGAGGGAATATGCTTATTGACGGAGGTCCGGGAGGAGAATACAACAGCGGTGAAAGGGTAATCCTTCCATATTTGCGCAGGAAAGGTATCCGTAGGATAGATGTAGTTGCATTGACACATCCCCACGCTGACCACGTGGGAGGGCTTATCCCGGTAATGGAGAGGATGAAAATTGGTATTGTCCTTGATTCAGGAGAGCCCCATACGAGTTTTTTATACAGGCAGTTTCTAAGACTCGTAGATAAAAAGGATATCCCATTTTATATTACCCATGAAGGAGATGAGGTTACAGGTTTCAAGAATATAAAGATTTTGATTTTGAATCCACCTCTAAAAAGTTTTACAGGCACAAATAGTGATCTCAACAACAATTCCCTGGTCATGAAGATTATCTTTAATCAAATAGATTTTCTTTTCTGCGCCGATATAGAATTAAAGGCTGAGGAAAAGTTGACAGGCTATGGCACTTTACTTACCTCTGAAATCATAAAGGTCCCACATCAGGGAAGTTTTACAAGTATCTATGACCCATTTCTTAACTTAGTAAACCCACAAGTTGGGATCATAAGTTGCGGAAGGAACCAATATGGTCACCCGCATTCCGAGACCCTCAAGGCCTACAAAAAATTAGATACCAAAATCTACCGCATTGATAGAATGGGAGCGATTATCGTAACCTCTGATGGAAAAAGTTATAGGATGTTGACAAAAGATATGTTGATGTGATACAGTAAAAGGAGTTATAAAGTAGGAGCTGGTAGTCGCAGGCTTGAGCTTGCGGAAAGGAGGTGTCAATATGCCGTGCGGACGTAAAAGGAAAAGGGCCAAGATGTCCAAGCACAAAAGAAAAAAGAGACTGCGTAGAGATAGACATAAGAAAAAAGGAAGATAATTTTGAAGAAAATTTTTGTTATATTAATTTTTTCTCTATTTGCATTTCTTGCAAGCGAAGCAAGGGCTTTCTGGATATGGACACCTGAAAGCGGCAAATGGATTAATCCAAAATATTCCATTAAAGATACGCCCAAGGAACAGTATGAATGGGCTATGAGATTACTGGACCTGGGACAATACAATCAGTCTATTAAAAAATTCAGACACCTCATCAAAAAGTTTCCTGCGAGTCCTTATGCCGCCAGGAGCCAGTTTGCCATTGGCCTTGCCTATGAAAAGAAGGGTAAGGTCGGGAAGGCAATAGAGGAATACCATAAGGTAGCTGAGAATTATCCTTACAGCAGCGAGGAGGTTGCAAAGGTAATTGAGGCTGAATATCGCCTTGGGAATCTTTTGCTAAATCGTGAAGGCGGTGATACCTGGCAGAAGATAGCTACCTTTGAAGGGAATTACGAACGGGCTGCTTTGGTTTTTGAGCGGGCCATAAACATATCTCCTTTTAATAAAAGGGCGCCTGAGATGCAGTATAAAAGCGGAGATGCTTATTTTAAGGCCAAAAAATACGAAGAGGCAATAACCGAATATAATAAGGTCCTGGAGACCTATGCCGACAGCGAGTGGGTAGATGAGGCTGTTTTTAAATTAGGGTTTACAGCTGAGACACAGGGTCTTGGCACTCTATACGACCAGACAAAGACTGAAGAGGCTATTAAATGGTATTCGAGATATCTTAAAGAGTATCCGGAAGGAGAGAAGGCAGGTGAAGCTAAGGAGAGGATGGGGAATCTCCTGGATAGAAAGTTTCAGAAGATCTATGAGATAGGTGAATATTACGAAAAAAATGGAGAGAAGGAATCCGCGCTTATCTATTACCGCCGCATCTTAAAGGATTTTTCGGGAACTACATGGGCAGAGAAGGCGAGGAAGAGGATAAAAGAGATTAGATAAAGCGCAAAACGTAAAATGCAAAATCATAGTGTAAAATTCAAAATC
>DAOWKF010000022.1 GCA_030640045.1 Candidatus Omnitrophota bacterium
CTGCGTTATCCTATTTGGATGTAATATATAGGGTAAAGCAAAAGTTTGGCTATCCGGTTGCTGCTTATAATGTCAGCGGAGAATATTCAATGATAAAGGCAGCATCAAAGAAAGATTGGATAGATGAGAAGGCGATTGTCCTGGAGATATTAACCGGTATTAAAAGGGCAGGGGGAGATATGATCATTACCTATTACGCCAAAGAGGCAGCTAAGTGGTTAAAAGAGATAAAAAGTTGAAGAAAGATATTTCAAAAAAGCTATTTGAAGAAGCAAAAAGATATATACCCGGCGGAGTAGATAGTCCGGTAAGAGCATATAAGGCAGTAGGAGTGGAGCCTTTATTTATTGAAAAGGCTAAAGGTTCTAAAATTTATGATGTGGATGGAAATGAATACATAGATTATGTAATGTCCTGGGGTCCGTTAATTTTAGGACATGCTCATCCGGAGATTATAAAGGCAGTTAGAGTTGTATTGAATAAAGGGACAAGTTTTGGCGCTCCTACTGAGATGGAGACTGAGGCAGCTAAATTAATTGTTCAGGCTTTTCCTTCTATAGAATTGGTCCGTTTTGTTAATTCAGGAACAGAGGCAGTAATGAGCGCTATTAGATTGGCGCGCGCTTATACTAAAAGAGATAAGATTATAAAATTTGAGGGCTGTTATCATGGACACGCGGATAGTTTATTGGTGAAGGCAGGTTCCGGAGCTGCGACCCTGGGGATTCCTACCAGCCCGGGCGTAACAGAAAATGTGACCCAGGATACCATTGTTTTATCTTATAATAATATTGAAGAATTTGAAAAGACAATGGAGAAAATTGGGGAAGAAATTGCCTGCGTAATTGTCGAGCCAATTGCAGGGAATATGGGGGTCATACCTCCTGAAGCGGGTTTTCTTAAGTTATTGAGAAAAATTACCGGAAGATTTAAGACCATTCTTATTTTTGATGAGGTTATTTCCGGTTTTAGAGTGTGCTATGGGGGTGCCCAGACTCTATATAATATAATTCCGGATTTGACCTGCCTGGGGAAGATAATCGGCGGGGGATTTCCTGTCGGCGCTTACGGCGGGAAAAAGGAAATAATGGAATACATTGCTCCCCTTGGCCCGGTATATCAGGCTGGAACTTTATCCGGGAATCCCATTGCTATGACAGCATGTTTAGAGACTTTAAAGATATTGTCCAGGCAAGAAATTTATAAATTTTTAGAAGCAAAGGCGTCGATTTTAGATAAAGGATTTAAAAAAAATGCTAAAGAATTAGGCATTAAAATATTCCATACGAGAGTCGGTTCTATGCTATCGGTTTTTTTTACTGATAAAGAGGTTTACGACTATAAAACAGCAATGACATGCAATACAGATAATTATGCCGTCTATTTTAAAGAAATGCTTAAACAAGGAGTATATCTTGCTCCATCTCAATTTGAGGCAATGTTTCTCTCAGGAAGCCATACAATGGAGGATATAGAAAAGACACTCTCAGCTAACCGATGCGCTCTTAAAAATATTTAAAAAAGGAGAAATAAGTTGTGGTTAAAAGAGTAAATAAAGCCTGTAAATATTTTCCCTGCCATAAGGGATTAGAGGATTGTACGTTTTGTTATTGTCCGTTTTATCCATGCCTGGATAAAAAACGGGGGAAGTATGTCTATTCCGGGAATAAGGCTATCTGGTCATGCGAAGATTGCAATTGGATACATAAAAAAAAGGTTGTAGATGGTATCTTTGATTTGATTAGAACGAATATAACCCCAGGACAAAAGTAGGATCCTGAAATTCCTTGACATAGCCTTTTTATAATAATATCATATCTTTATGCTTAAGAATGATCGCTGGATAAAGGAGATGTCGCTTAAGCATGAGATGATCGTTCCTTTCGAGGGGCAGCAGGTAAAGGGAGGCGCTATATCATACGGCCTTTCAAGTTACGGCTACGACATTCGTTTATCAGATACATATAAGATATTTAAATTATATAGCAGCAAGCCATGGTATGGAATTTCAAAAGACAATTCCAACCACTGTATGTTGCCGCCAGAGGCGGCTTGCTTGCTGGATCCAAAGAATATTCCTGAAGGGGTGTTTGAAGATTATCAGGGAGATACCTGCATTATACCTGCGCATTCTTTTGTCCTTGGCCGTTCTTTAGAGTATTTTAAGATTCCGCGCAAGGCAATGGCCCTCTGTCTGGGGAAAAGCACATACGCGCGCTTGGGCGTTATTGTCAATGTAACCCCTTTAGAACCGGAGTGGGAAGGGTATATTACCATGGAAATAAGCAATACTTCGCCAAACCCTGTTAAGGTATATAGTCGTGAAGGCATAGCCCAGCTTGTTTTTTTTGAAAGTGATGAGGCTTGTCTTGTTTCTTATCGAGACCGCAAGGGACAATACCAGGCGCAAAAAGAGATAACTTTACCGGGGAGATAAAAATGGTTAAGAATTCGGCGCAGATGGAAATGTTTTCTATAGGAGAAGATAAGGGAAAAAAGAAGAAGGAACTTGTCAGCGTAGAGCAAAACCTTACTATATCGAGACACCTTTTAATCTATCTTATATTAGGGATTCTGGTTCTTTTTACTATAGTATATATAGCCGGAGTGGAGACAGGCAGGCGCTGGAAGGTAGACAAGATATATAAGGAATATATTAAAGAGAAAAAATGAATCGGTTTATTTTTCGGGAATATGATATCCGGGGACTGGCAGAAACGGAATTAACAAACGAGGTTGTTAGAGATATAGGCAGGGCCTGTGGCACATTCTGGAGGAGAAAAGATGCCCGGAAGATCGCCATAGGAAGGGACAACCGCCTGAGTTCCGAAAGGATCCGGCAGGCGTTTACCCATGGAATCTTAAAGAGCGGGGTGGATATAATCGATGTGGGGGTAGTGCCTACGCCTCTTTTATACCACGCAATTATCAATTTTAACTGCGACGGGGGAGCAATGATAACAGGGAGCCATAACCCTCCGGAATTTAACGGCTTTAAGATATGTCATGGCTATCGTTCAATCCATGGGGAGGAGATACAGGGGTTAGCTGATCTGATAGAAAAGAAGGATTTTCTCGACGGAGATGCCTGCGGCAGGATGGAGAAGAGAGATGAACTCACCCCGTATATAAATGATATTAAGAATAGGTTAAAATTAAAGAGGAAACTTAAGGTTGTATTTGATGCGGGAAACGGGACAGGAGGAATGGTTGCGCCTGCCCTTTTCAAAGAACTCGGATGCGAGGTAGTGGAATTATATACGGAATTAGACGGCCATTTTCCTAATCATCTTCCGGATCCCACTATTCCTGCCAATATGGTTGATTTGATAAGTAAGGTAAAAGAAACCGGGGCAGACGCAGGGCTTGCCTGTGACGGAGACGGTGACAGGATTGGGGCTGTGGATGAAAGAGGTGAGATTATCTGGGGGGATAAATTACTTGCTTTATTCAGTCGTGAGATTCTGGCGCGCGGTCCGGCCAGGATAATTTTTGAGGTGAAGTGCTCACAGGCCTTGGTTGAGGATATAAAGGCGCATGGCGGGGAACCGATTATGTGGAAGACAGGTCATTCACTTATCAAGGAAAAGATGAAGCAGGAAAATTCTCCGCTTGCAGGTGAGATGAGCGGGCATATCTTTTTCGCTGATAACTACTACGGCTATGATGATGCCATTTTTGCGTGCGGCAGGCTCTTACAGCTTCTTTCAAATACGCAGGAAAAATTTTCACATCTTTTAAAAGACATACCTTCATATATAAATACCCCGGAGATAAGGATCCCGTCAAGCGATGGAGAAAAATTTAAGATTGTGGAAAAAATCAAGAATTTTTTCAAGGATCAGTATGAGGTCATAGACGTAGATGGGGTGAGGATACTCTTTGGCGATGGATGGGGGCTTGTCCGCGCATCTAATACGCAGCCGGTGCTTGTGCTCAGGTTTGAGGCAAATACAGAGGAGAGGTTGAAGGAGATACAGGGGATTGTGGAGGGAAAAGTGTCCTTATTTAATAAGGAGATAGAATAATTGGCTAAGCAGGATTATTATGAGGTTTTGGGTGTTGACAGGAATGTCACTGAAGAGGATATAAAAAAGGTTTACAGGAAACTCGCTCTCAAATATCACCCGGACCGTAATCCGGGAGATAAAAAATCTGAGGAAAAATTTAAGGAAATTTTGGAGGCATATCAGGTCCTGAGTGACCCGCAGAAAAGGGCTACCTATGACCAGTTTGGACATGTTGAAGGGGTAGGGTCCGGTTTCGGCGGATTTGGCAGGGGTTTTCCTGACCTCAGCGAGATCTTTGGCGATATGTTCGGGGATGTTTTTGGAGAGAGGCGCAGGGGTTCAGGCGGGCCTTCTCCTCAGCATGGCGCGGATTTGCGCTATGATATGTTAATCAGTTTTGAAGAGGCGGTCAAGGGAGTGCAGAAACCAATCCGTATAGCTCGCAGCGAGGCCTGTTCGGAATGCGGAGGTAATGGCGCAGCAGGCGGGACAGCCTTAAAGACATGCCCTGCCTGCCATGGCAGCGGTCAGGTAAATATCAGCCAGGGCTTTTTCAGTTTTTCAAGGACCTGCAGCCAGTGCGGCGGAATGGGGCGGACAATAGGGAAGCCGTGTCCCCGTTGTAAAGGGGACGGTAGGGTTAAGGTGGAAAGAAATATTGACGTAAAAATCCCCGGCGGAGTGGCGACCGGTTCATCTCTTAGACTTTCAGGGGAAGGGGAGGCCGGACTTTTTGGCGGACCGCGCGGAGACCTTTATATAGTTATCAAAGTGAAGAGGCATGAA
Organism: Candidatus Omnitrophota bacterium; assembly: GCA_030640045.1. Classification (GTDB taxonomy): domain Bacteria; phylum NPL-UPA2; class BS750m-G34; order BS750m-G34; family BS750m-G34; genus BS750m-G34. The sequence goes on from DAOWKF010000022.1 coordinate 4,797, forward strand.
ATTTTTTCACGGGAAGAGAATGATATTGTCTGTGAAATTCCGATAAATTTTACAGTAGCTGTGCTTGGAGGGGAGATAGAAGTGCCGACCCTGGACGGAAAAATGAAACTTAAGATTTTACCGGGGACCCAGAGCGGGCATGTCTTCCGCCAGAAGGGAAAAGGGTTTCCTGATTTACAGGGATACGGACGGGGGAATTTGCTGATACATTTGAGGGTGGATGTCCCTACTAGGTTAACTGAAAAAGAGCAGGAACTTATCCGGGAGCTCGCGCGGATCAGGGGAGAGAAGATTTCTAAGGGGAAAAAATTTTTTGATAAATTCAGGTAAGTGACCAGGATATACGTAGCCGGGAGCAGGGGGAAGAAGGAGATAGTTTTAGGGAAGAGGGATGCGCATTATCTCAAGGATGTCCTGAGGATGAAAAGTGGCGATAGGGTTATAGTCCTGGATAGAGATGAAGGAGAGGGGTATATAACGGATATTTCCGGAAACTATGTGAATATAGCTGTTACAAAATGGAAAAAGATCAAGAGGGGGATAGGCCTTTCCATTGTCCTTGGTCAGAGTATATTGAAAGGCGAGAAGATGGATATGGTAATTGAGAAAGCAACAGAGATAGGTGTCCATTCTATTATCCCTTTAGTAACCGAAAGGGTTATACCAAGATATAGCGGCAATGAAAAAAAGAGGCGCTGGGAGAGGATTATCTCGGAGTCTGCAAGGTTATGCGGCCGTCCTGTTCCTCCGAAGCTTTCTGCGCCCGTTACCTTAGGTGATTTTTTAAGGACCTCGTACCATGACCATGGTGAGGCATGCAGTTTAAAGATTGTTCCATGGGAAGATGAAAAGGAGATAATGTTTTTTGATTTATTACGCGGAATTCCAAAAATCCCTCGCCCCTTGGGGGAGAGGTTAGGTGAGGGGGTAATAGTTGTCATGGGGCCTGAAGGTGGATTCTCTGGAGGAGAGGTAACCCTTTTAAGAAAGGCCGGATTTGAGACTGTGTCTTTGGGGTCTTTAATACTCCGCAGTGAGACCGCAACCATTTATACCCTTTCATGCCTGGCTGGTTTTTATGGGAGTAAATATGAGTGATTGTCTTTTTTGTCGTATGGTGAAAAAAGAGATAAAGTGTGATGTGGTTTATGAAGATGACATGGTTATTGCATTCAGGGACATAAATCCCCAGGCACCCACACACATTCTTATTATCCCGCGAAAACATATTGAAACAAGCTTAGATGTCCAGGAGGAAGATGCGTCCCTTATCGGCCATATATATTTGGTTGCCTCACGCCTTGCCCGTAAAGAAAAAATTGATAAGAGCGGCTTCAGGGTTGTAACGAATTGCAATCGTGATGCCGGCCAGGCTGTATTCCATCTGCATATGCATCTATTAGGCGGCCGAAGTTTTTCCTGGCCGCCAGGATAGAAAAAGGGCGCTGTCCCCTTTTTGTTATCTTTCCTGCCATGTTAGGACTGTGGCGCCGCTGCCTCCAGCAGTATCAAAGGCATTTGTAACGGAGCTTTCACTATAAAGTATTCTGCCATCTCCAGACCCTACAATGCCGGGGACGCTTGAAGGAGTGGTTGACAATGCGACTACAGACCCAATGACATTGTTTTTGAAAGCCTCTACATTGTCACAAATTATTATACCTTTAAAAGTGCCCTGATTGAGATTTTTCAATTCTGCGCTGGTAGTAGAATTGTGTACGACAAGTATACCTGTTCCATTTAGAACAAATGTACCTCCTACGTTCCAGTCGTTTTCTACATAGGTTACTCCCGAGAGAGTAGAGGCCAGCGATGATGGATTAGTTACATATTGGCTTCCATTTCTTCCGGACTTTGCGATTTCTTTAAGACTCCCCGGCTCGAAATCCATTACCTCATCAGGTGAACTTGGATAAGTTGAAGCATTAAGACAGATTACATTAGGGTCGGCCGGTTTGGAAGGTGCATAGTCCGGTTTTGGGTCAGTGGCATCAAAATCTGTACCCCCTATATCGTATGAGCCGGTGGGGTTGAAATTACCGCTATCTACTGTCGTATATACCCCCCATACGCCATTATTTGCTATACATGGTATACTGGCTGCAGGCGCAGTGAGAATAGCTGCATTATCTTTATCATGATCCCTGCCGTCCACAATTAAGCCGCCAGTAATCTTGGTTTTGCAGTTTGTTGCTAATGCGCTTTTGATATTTCCGGTATCTGCACCAGTGTATACACCTACACTTACTTTTATTGTTCTTTCAATTTTATCGTTGGCATTATTATCAGGACTGTATCCTGTAGCTTCGACAGTAGCAGTATGATATGAATAGGAAGATGTGGGATTAGTTACAGTTACATCATAGTCTCCAATACTTGTCCCTGTAGAATCTTCAAATGAGGAGACAGTTTTAGTATAGGGGCCTCCTGTTGGAGTAGTCCAGTTCCCTCCCCAGTCACTATTTTTGAGTGCCCATATTGCGTCATCTACTCCTGCCTCAGCTAAGTGAAAGGCAGTCAGACTCCACTGGTCGCGCACGACATTTCTATTTTCAATATCAGTAATAAGTAAGATCCCGGCTACAAGAACCGCCGTCAGAAAAACAAAAATAAGCCCTATGATAAGGACGACACCTTTTTGAGAGTCTTTCATTATCTTTTATTTCTTAACCTGGCTGAAGAGTGGATTGTCTCGTTTCTCGTTGTACCAGCCCAGGTTTTTTCTACCTCCATGTCCATGGCAACGCGCGTAACGACTGATAAGTCATCAACTGAGGAAATTTCTACCTCATTATTGTCGAAAAAATAAAATATTACATTATTTACGTTTTCAATAAAGGTACGGTTATTGTCACCTCTAATACTGTTAGTGTCATCGGCATCAACTACTCTCTTAATATTAGATCCATCCAGGCGATAGGCAATATAATCATAATAATCAGTGTCAAAGCCAGTGGATGTGGTGGAATAACATTTAAGGACAAGTTCCATATTAGAGGTAGTATATGATGTGCCAAGTAGAGACTTAGAGCCGGTTACAACTTCTACTGCCTCTTCTATATCTTTGCTTATCTGATTTTTGAAATTTTTAGTAGAGCCCCTCAATTCCGTGAATATCGAGGCCATGTTATAAAACTGGTGATGGCTAGTGTAAAGCGCTATGAACGCCCCAAGGATTATAGCCATAAGGCTTACGACAACAATTAGTTCCACTAATGTGAAGGCGTTTTTAGTCCTCATGGATTAATTCCGTTTTCAGTTATAAGGGTTGTCATTTTTTTGGTAATAAGGCTGCCTCTCTCATCCCAGAAAATTTTTAGAGAGACCTTTTTTATATCGGTCTCAGTGCCGGTGCTGTCGTCGTTGTCGCCGTCGGCGTTATCAGCATCGTGTAATTGAGTAGTTATTTGTAATGAATATGGAGCCGGCACCGGCGTTAACGAAGTATCAGTGCATGTGGTTATATCAGAAAAAGAAGAATTCCTATAGAATTCAACCCACTTTTGAAGCTGGCCTACGGCAGTTAAGGTATGCCGGGATCTTTGCAGGATGGAGGCTGCATTAGTAAAGGCAGCGGCCATAGTTATAAGCGCTATGGCAATAAGAACGACCGCTATTATGGTTTCAACTAAGGTAAACCCCTTTTTTTTTCTTAATCGTATCATAATAATAA
>DAOWKF010000041.1 GCA_030640045.1 Candidatus Omnitrophota bacterium
AAAAAGGATGAGGTCCTTCCCGGTGATCCATTCAAGTCTCTTACCATAGAAGATAAACTTTATGCTCTCCGGGATTCTAAACCATGTCTCGCCTCTCATCATTGTAGCAGCCAAATCAGTGCTTCCAACTCCCGTGGCAAAGGCCCCTAAAGCGCCATAGGTGCAGGTATGTGAGTCTGCTCCTATAATTACATCACCAGGCAGGACGAGCCCTTTCTCCGGGAGAAGGACATGCTCGATTCCAACACGGCCTCCCTCAAAATAATGTTTTAGTTTATATTGCCTGGCAAAATCTCTCAAGACCTTTACCTGCTCAGCACTCTTTATATCCTTATTAGGGGTAAAGTGATCCGGGATAAGCGCAACCCTCTCCCGGTTAAACACTTTTTTTAACCCTGCCTTTTTAAGTTCAGCTATAGCCAGAGGGGCTGTTACGTCATTTCCAAAACAGAAATCAACCTTTGCCCTGATAAACTCACCCGGCGAAACACCTTTCTTGCCTGAGTGATGAGCCAAAATTTCTTCGGTAATTGTACCCATTTTCCCCCGGGGACAGTCCCCTATATTACCAGTTTATTTATTGCATTGAGATAGGCCTTTGCACTGGCCTCAATGACATCAGTGCTTACGCCTCTACCGACAATCTGTTTTGTCTTATATTTTACCTGAACTACCACCTCGCCTAAAGCCTTCCGTCCGCCTGTAACGGCGCGCAGTTCATAACTCACTACCTTAACCGGTATTTTTGTAATCTTACCTATGGCTTTATATACGGCATCCACAGGGCCGTCCCCGCAAGCAGCTTCCTGAGACAGCTCCCCGTCCTTCTTTTTCAAACGCACCGTAGCCGTAGGGACAGTTCTGTTACCTGTTATGGCATGTATATATTCCATAGAAAAAGTCTCAGGGACCTTCATTGTTTCGTCTTCTACGATGGCTGCCAGATCTTCATCAAAGACCTCTTGCTTTTTGTCAGCCACAACAAGAAAACGCTTGTAGACCTTCTCTAATTCCCCCGCGGATAATGTATGCCCCAGCTTTTCCAAACGGTGGCGTAACCCATGACGACCGGTCCTGGCAGTCAAGACAACCCGGCTCTTAGGAACCCCGACATCTTCCGGCCGCATAATCTCATATGTTTCACGTTTTTTAAGGACACCGTCTACATGTATCCCTGAACTATGCGCAAAGGCATTTTTCCCTACAACTGCCTTATTAGGCGGAACTACCATTCCCAGCAAATCAGATACCATCCGGCTGGTCCGATAAAACTCGCGCGTTACAATATCTGTCTTCAATCCAAAATAATCCCTGCGGGTCTTCACAGCCATAACAACTTCTTCGATGGCCGCATTACCTGCCCGCTCGCCAATACCGTTAATAGTGCCTTCTATCTGCCGGGCGCCGTTTTTTATTCCCGCAAGTGTATTAGCTGCTGCCAGGCCCAGATCATTATGACAATGGACGCTTATTATTGCTTTATCAACATTAGGTACCTTAGTACAAATATCTTTTATAAGCGTGCCAAATTTTTCCGGGACAGTGTAACCTGTAGTATCAGGGATATTAACTACAGTGGCCCCGGCTTCGATCACGGCTTGAATTATTTCAAACAAATAATCCCTATCTGCCCGGCCGGAATCTTCAGCATAAAACTCAACATCATCGGTATAAGTCCTGGCCCTCTTAACCGCATCCCTGGACATCTTAATGAGTTTAACCTTCTTCTTAGCCATTGACTTACCGTACTTATCAGAACTAAATTTTCCGGCAATATGGACATCGGATACACCTATACCTGTATGGATACGCGCGCGCTTAGCTTTAGCCAGGGCCTTACCGCATTCATCGATATCCGCAGCTATAGCCCGCGACAAACCGCAGATTACAGGCCCTTTTATCTCTTTAGATATCAATTTTACAGCTTCAAAATCTTCAGGTGAAGAAATAGGGAAACCCGCCTCTATAACGTCCACCTTTAACCTGCAAAGCTGCCGGGCAATTTCCAGTTTTTTCCTGGCGCCAAGCCTTGTGCCGGCGGATTGTTCTCCGTCACGCAATGTCGTATCAAATATAAATATTTTCGAAGGCATCAAATATCTCCTTCACTCTTTCCTCTTTAGCCTCTGCCGCAGCCCGATTATAAAATTTGACTGCGCTCTCCTCACGCTTCTTTGCCTCTTTTATATTTTCTTCATAACTTGAAAGAGGCTTTTCGTCATCAAAAATCCCTCCTTGACTATCCTCAACATATCTCGGGGCAGCTTTCTGCAAAATTTTATTAACTATCTTAGCATGTTCAGCGGCAATTTTGGAAAGCGCCCAGAACATGGCCTTTGCTTCAAGACTCCTGGTCTTTCTGGAGCATGCAGTATAGAACGTATTATTTTTTAGTTCTAATTCCATAGCGTTCTCCAGGTTCTTCCTTGAGGCACTGCTTAAATTCTCTATACCTTTTTCCTTCCAATCTTTTGCCAGAGGTAAATATTCATGGGAGACTCCGCAAGAAGGACAATTAGTCGGCTTTTCTTTGCCTAAATAAGGGTCTCCGCAAATAATACAACGATAGACATTCATTGGTTCTCCTCTTCTATATACCACCACGTATTCTACCACAAAGGAAGGGCTTGGGGAAACAAAAAAGCGCATAAGCCAATCCTATGCGCTTTTAAGACTTAAGGATTCCTACTTACTTATTTTTGTTTGTATCTCAGGGCTGTTCCACAAGTCGGGCAGTATTCTACGTTGCCGGCAAAATCTTTCCCGCACTGGGGACAAAACTTTATAGCGGATGCATCGCCAATAAGCCCGCCCGCAAGAGCTCCAACTGCTCCGCCAATAAGAGCCCCCTCAGCAGTCTTTCCTTTCTGATGGCCAATAATAGCTCCAATCCCTGCTCCTGTTCCACCACCAAGAAGTGCGCCCTGCTGAGTAGGTGTAGTAGCACAGCCGGCTATAAGTAATCCGGCTAATACCAACCCTACC
>DAOWKF010000107.1 GCA_030640045.1 Candidatus Omnitrophota bacterium
AATTTCCGCAAAAAGAGGTAAAACAAAAATTAAGTCATTGCGAGGCGAAGCCGAAGCAATCTCAGAAACTCATGTTATTTCACACACCTCCCTATGGCTACCTGGATACTGATAGCGGGAGACATAAAGGGATAGACGCAGTCACTACACTAATAGAAGAACATCGCCCTGCGTTGGCTGTTTTTGGCCACAGTCATAAGGCTAAAGGTAAAGATTTTATAGGCGAGTCACTCCTGGTTAACCCGGGGGCCATGAAGGATGGTAATTGGGCTGTTGTTGAATTAGAAAAAAAGGAGGTTAAATTTTATAATGTCCTTTAAAAAAAAATACCCTGTAGAGAACCTCATTAATGAAAATGAGGAAGATGTCTTTAAGATTATAGATAAAATTTTGGTTGAGGAAAAGGATGTCTGTCTCTGCCCTGACTGCATGATGGATGTAGCAGCTATTGCCTTGAATAATCTTGAGCCGCATTATCGTGTCTTTTTAGTAAGACCTGTTCATCGTGACAGCGAACTCATTGTAAGACGTCTTCGGAAGGTAGAGGAGGCTGTGCGTAATGCCTTATCCATTGTAAAAAAAAAGCCCCCATCACAATACATAAAATTTATTGCGCCCGTAGCTCAATTGGATAGAGCACCAGCCTCCGGAGCTGGGTTTGCTGGGAGTTCGAGTCCCCCCGGGCGCACCAACTAATTTTCGAAAATACGAACTTTTGTGGTGCATAAACAGACTATGGAGAGGGTGCCAGATTTAATAATTTTGTTAATTCATAGAGCTTAAATAACCATTGACATAATCGTATAAGTTATATATACTTATTGGTAAGTAGTGAGATATTATACGGAGGTCAAATGCAAACAAGAGGACAGGAACTCATAAACTTTTTCCATAACCATGACGGGGTAGTACATTTTTCTGTTATTTTAAAGGCTGGATTTCATCCTGATTCTCTTATTGCCCTTGAAAAAGAGGGGAAGGTTGAAAAAATTGCCCGAGGGCTTTACCGGCTAACTAATTATACCCCTGGTTCTCATCCTGACCTTGTCACCGTATCCCTTCAGGCACCCAGAGGAGTTATTTGTCTTCTTTCTTCCCTATCCTTTTATGAAGCAACAAGCGAGATCCCTAAGTATGTGGATATAGCCATTCCGCGAGGCACCCATGCAAATAGGATTAAGTACCCTCCAGTAAGGTTTTACCGCTTTGCGCCAAAGGCATGGAAATCCGGAATTGAAGAACATGAAATTGAAGGTCACAAGGTCAGAGTTTACAACCTCGCCAAAACGATTGCCGATTGTTTTAAATTCCGTAATAAAATAGGTATGGATGTTGCGAGGGACGCTCTCAAGGTTGCTGTTACGGAAAAAGGTATAAAGACAAAAGAGATTATGCAGTATGCCAAGATTTGCCGTGTTGATAATATCATAAAGCCAATACTGGAAGCCATGCTATGAAGAAAGATATCAAGAACATACAAGCTTCTATACGGGCCCGGCTTCAAAATAAAGCAAAAGAGACCAGCCGCCCGTTTTCGGAAATTCTGCAATATTATGGGATGGAGAGATTTCTTTATAGGTTTAGCCGTTCCAAATACGCGGACAAATTTGTTTTAAAGGGCGCTCTTATGTTTACTGTGTGGCAGATCCTGGAGAGGCGGACAACGCTCGATATAGATTTTTGGACGAACTATAACAATCAGATAGCAACTATTGAGAAAGTCATAAAGGGCGTTTGTGATGTAGCAGTAATTCCAGATGGGCTTGTATTTGATTCGGAGACCGTTAAGGGGCAGAAGATAAAAGAAGGCGCGGATTACGAAGGTGTGCGTGTAAAATTCAGGGGATTTCTGGAGCATTCACGTATTGCGATGCAAATTGATGTAGGTTTTGGAGATGTCATCTATCCAAAGCCTAAGGTCATTGACTACCCTGTTATCTTAGATCTTCCGAAACCTCATCTTAAAGGGTACACAGCAGAAAGTGTTGTCAGTGAAAAGTTTGAAGCCATGGTAAAGCTCGGCCTTCTCAATAGCCGGATGAAAGATTTCT
>DAOWKF010000102.1 GCA_030640045.1 Candidatus Omnitrophota bacterium
TAAGGCCGGCCATAGCATCCCGTCCCTTGAGGCGAATAACTTCCTCAGGGTCATTGCCTTTAGGAAGTCCCGCGACCTTCACGTTAAAACCTATTTTAAGCGCCTCCTCAATCCCGCGGATAGTTGCCCCCTCACCTGCTTTATCAGCATCGTATGCAAAAATGAGCTCGGATGAAAACCGCTTGAGCAGTCTTAACTGCATGGGGGTTGTAGCGGTCCCCAGCGTAGCTACGCTAAAATCAAAGCCGAACTGAAAAAGGGTGATAAGGTCCATGTATCCCTCAACTATTATCGCCCTTTTTTGTTTTATTATGTTTCGCTTGGAAAGATTGAGCGCATATAGAATCAGGCTCTTGCGGTATATAGGTGTCTCGGGGCTATTCATGTATTTGGGTTCAATCTCCTTTATAGTTCTTCCGCCAAAGCCCACAATCTTTCCTGTCTCGTTCATGATGGGATAAATTATACGCTCACGAAACCGGTCATAACATCCTCCGCCTTCTTTTTTTATAATGAGGCCGGCTGTCTCCATATTTTTTTCGGTAAATCCTTTTCCTGTTAAAAATTTATGCAGCATGTCCCAGGAGGAAGGTGAAAAACCGATACGGAATTTTTTTATCTCTGTTATGGTCAAACCGCGCTTTGTCAGATATGCCCAGGCTGCCCTTCCCTCTTTTGTAAAAAGATATCTCTCATAAAAACGACACGCTGTCTCCGTTATTTCGTAAAGTTTTGATGTATAACCTGAGCTCCTCCCACTGCTTCCGCTTTCAGGAATATTTATCCCTGCTTTCCCGGCCAGGATTTTTATAGCCTCTATAAAAGTGAGATTGTCATGTTTCATTAAAAAGGTTACGCTGTCGCCGCCAACCCCGCAGCCAAAACAATGAAAAATCTGTTTTTCGTGGCTGACCATAAATGAGGGTGTCTTTTCAGCGTGGAATGGACAGGTCGCCTTGAAATTACGGCCGGCCTGTTTTAATGGGATATATTCTTTTATTACATCTACGATATCAACTGACGCCTTAATTTTTTCAGTCAGAGCAGGATCCATCTCACCTTTTTACACGGGTAAATCCGGAGCAGGGGATTACATCAAGCGTCCCTTTCGGGTCCAGGTCATCTAAAATTAAATTTAGACCAATGGTATCGCTGGCAATATGTCCTGCAATGATAATACTCAGGTGATGCCTCCTGGCCTCTTCAATGTGTTTTTCGCTCATGTGCATGCACACTATTGTGCCGACACCTGCCTGGGAAAATTTTTCGAGGACCTTTGGAGACCCTTCAGTCCCCCCTGTCATATCTATCATAATCTTGCCGGCACTCTTATCAGGACTGCCCATGACAATCTTAGGCCCGGCATTTTGTTTGAAAGACTCTTTATATTCGGGTATCTTCTTCAGCCTGGCAAGGGCATCACTTAGTTTATCAAATTTTTCTCTTTTAAAAATCTTCATAAGATAATTAGTAACGGCATTGTCAGCCGGTGTATGCACGCACATAAATGGAATATTGAGGAGCCTTGCCGCATCAATAGCTCTACGGTGATTGACCGGCAAAAGCTTCCTCTCGATTTCTTTTACCCGGCTATCCATAATCCCCTCAGCTACATTAATCGGCACCCCATACCGGTGAAAGATCTCTGCCTGCATATTCATTACCTCATATAAACTGGCCAAAGCCCTTCCTTCAGGATGATGCGAGAGTATGAGGTCAATCTTACGGCCTTTACCGGCAAGATAATCCGCAAGTAATACCTCTCCTACCTCCATGTCAATACCAAGCAGGATTCTTCGTATCTCCTCTTTTCCCTGGCCATAGAGGATGCGGGTATCTCCGTATGGATTTCTAAGCCTTTCCTTATCAAATTCCTTTTTCTCTTCAGCGGACAGCTTTTCGTACTTTTTCTTAATCGTATCAAGTTGTTTTTTGACAACATCTTTTCCCCTGGGGTCATAGGCTATACCGAGTGTAATCACAGAATTATAGATATTACTCAACTTCATTCTTCACCTCCGGCTTAACGCGTAAAATCAAAAAAACGAAGAAATTTTCTAACAACAATGGATTCGTTAAGAGGTCCGACTAAAAAATCAGGCAGGATAACACTATCCAGACAGATCAAGATAAAGGTAATTAATGTGGATGCTACGATTAAATTTATTATCCCTCTAAATAGACTTCTTCTATATCCTGAGTAAAAACTGAGAGATAAAAGACAAAGTAAAACAATATCTATCCAATTGAATTTCATCTCCCCCCTGCTAATTTTTGCCTGACTATATCGCTAATCAGTCAAAATCTTTTTAAGTCCTTCTGCCATAATGTTTAACCCTTAATTATAGCACATAAAACCTAATTTGTCAAATTTGTAAAACTTTTTTTACAAAAGAGATTAGATAAAGGTGGAATTATCCTTACGTCTCTCAGGAAGATGGTCCAATTTAACCTTTGGATAACCAAGGGTAAGAGTAACCTGGACCTTATGAAGTAATGGAAGTTTGAGTTTTTTAAGAATCTTATCAGACTTATTAATTGCCTCGGCAAACCCGATTACACATGTCCCCAGACCAAGGGTATGTGCTGCCAGCATTATGTTTTGAGCCGCTAAAAAAGAATCCTTTAAACCATGGGTGCTCTTTTTCAAGGTGCTGACCATTATTAAAACCGGCGCATTATAGAAGATACGGTCTTCTGCAGAATACGCCCTTTCTTTAGCTATGGACAAAAACTTTTTATCTGCCAGGTCAGGATATAAAGGACGCAGGAGAAACTTAAGTTTAAGCATAAGCCTGACCTTTTTTTTAATCTCCCCCACTATCTCTTTTATCAAACCACTGTCCGTAACCACGGTAAAATGCCATGGCTGCCTGCCTAATGCTGTAGGAGCAAATCGCGCGCACTCTATTATCTCTTCAAGAATCTCTTGAGAGACAGGCCTGTCCAGATAGGAACGAACGCTCCTCCTGGTTTTGATTGTTTCGAGAATCTGATTCATTTTACCTCCTTCAGTTTTTTTGCTCTCCACTCTAAAAATCTGGCAGGCCTGGAGAGAATTGAACTCCCAACAACCGGTTTTGGAGACCGGTGCTCTGCCAATTGAGCTACAGGCCTACTTTGTTTGTTCCCTTTCAAATCAATACAAATTCTATCACGCTATATGAGAAGTGTAAACTAAAAAATAAAACATAAAAATTAATTTTCTAAGCACTGGTAATTATACATGGTCGAGGGACCAGATATAGAAATTAAAGAAATTATTATCCGGTAGGGCCATTTTTTTGACCAATTCCTTCTCATTTTCGGGCCATTTTGCCTTATCTCTCACCTGCATTGCCTTTTGAAATCCTTCCAGTGTTTTGGGGAAATTTATAATCTTAATAGAACAAAGCGACTCTACCCACCATCTAACACTTCCATTAAGTATCTCCCTGTTTAAGTCACTCTCTTCATAAGGCCTTGAGATTCTCATGCCCTCTAAGCTTTTATCTTTAATAAGGGTTAAGGCCAGGGAAAGAACTCTGGATGGATCCCCGCCGGTTTCTATAGCCTTTTTATATTTCACGCCAGTAGATAAAACTATATAAGCGTCTTTGCTAAGCCAGACTTCAATCCCTGCCTTTTTCATGAGAAATTGATATGTCTTCTTAGTCCTTTTTACTTTTAAGCGTTCTGGCTCATGGAAGGTTATGATTTTCTCAAGGCCCTCTTCCTTCCCGTCATATTGCCTGATATCTCCTTCCTTAATCCCATAAGAAGCAAGTGAACGGGAAGTTACTGTAAATGAAAGCCTTCTACCCCCAAATTCCCATCCAAAATTACCATAGCGTTGTCTGTCTCCCCATAAAACTGAAAAGGCATATTCCTCTTTCTCCATTCTGTCTATTGCATACTTCAGCAGCTTCCCCATCAGACCATGTTCCCTATACGCCGGGTCTGTAGCCACACCTCCGATCCCCACTACCTTAAAAACACCTTTACCAGCCAGGACATCTAAAGGAAAAAGACCTACATGAGAGACTATCCTGTCTTTATCTTTAATAATAAGACTATTCTTGACATGTTGCAGGTCCCTTTGATATATATGGCCATAGTGGGTTACGAACCAATCTACTTCAGCATAGCCATAGGCCTTTGCAAGAAATGCTAATAACTCGTCAAATTCATCTATTTTTGCTTCTCTTATTTTTTCCATTTATCACCCTATTTAACTATATTCTATTTAAAATAGCAATAAAAAAACCTTGCCTCTTAAATTAAAGGGTGATAGGATTACAATGATGTTTCTTTTCTGGCGAATTGTCTTAGCTCATGTCCTTGGGGACTTTCCTCTTCAGACTGACAGTATCTATTTTCTAAAGGTCAGGTCTAAGATTGGAGGGTTAGTCCATGGCTCGGTCTTTATTATATTGAACCTCCTGCTTGGCTGGCCGTATCTCGGGAACAAACTTGTCCTTAGTTTTCTCATAGCAATAGGCCTCATCCATGTAATAATTGACGCAATGAAGATTAGTTTCAAAGGGCGTTACACCCACGGAGAAACTATAGTTACCTTTCTTTCAGATCAGTTTATTCATCTTATTCTTATTATATGTTTCATTGTTCCTCTAAAACTCCCTCCGCCAACGACCCTCTCTACCAGCGGCCTCGCAGGCCTATATTATAATGATAAATTTATCTTTTGTTCAATTGCCTTTGCCTTTGTCTCCTTTGGCGGGTTTATCTTTTCTACGGCATTGAAAAATACCTTTTCTAAAAGCACTATCGCAGTTAGCTCCATTCCCAAATTTGAAAAAATCTATGACTTTATAGAAAGAGCGCTGATTACCTTTTTGGTTATGGCAGGATTTAATCTCTGGCCGATTGTAATTGTCATTTCTCCACGCCTTATCCCGCCTTTTAGAAAAAAGATAGGAGGATGGCAGGATTGTCTTATCAATTACGGCCTCGGGCTGTCTATAGGCCTGATTCTACGCCACATATTTTAATGGTATGGAATTTCAAAAGACAATTCCAACCACTCTATGTTGCCGCCAGAGGCGGCTTGCTTGTAGATTATGAATGAAACTCATTACGAAGAAAAAATAAAAAATCTAAAAAGTCTGATTGAGGTAAGCAATATCATCTCTTCCACCTTTGATCTCCCTACCTTAACCTCTCTTATTATGGAAATAGCCAAGAAGGTCATGAAGGCCGAAGCTGCAACACTCATGTTGTTGGATGAAAAAAAAGAATATCTTACCTGGGATATAGCTTTAGGTGAAAAAGGAAGTCAACTCAAAAAAGAAAACAAACTTAAAGTAGGAGAAGGTATTGCCGGGTGGGTAGCTCAAAAAGGAAAATCAGTTATAATCAAGGACGCCCAGAATGACCCCCGCTTTTTTAATGGTATTGATAAAAAGACCAGTTTTACGACAAGATCTATCATCTGCGTCCCTCTCAAGGTTAAAGAAAAAATCATCGGGATACTTGAGGCCTTTAATAAGATAGGCGCCCCGACATTTTCTGACGACGACCTGGAACTTTTTATAGCCTATGCATCTCAAGCTGCCGTAGCTATTGAAAATGCCCGTATGCAAAAACAAGTTATTGAAAAAGAAAAAATGGAACAGGAACTTATCCTGGCGCGCCGTATACAGCAGAGTTTTCTTCCTTCCTCTTATCCGGAAATCCCGGGATTTAAGCTCTTTGCCAGTACCCTTGCGGCACATCAGGTCGGAGGAGATTTCTATGACTTTATGACAATCTCAAAAGGGAAACTGTCTTTTTTTATCGGCGATGTCTCAGGGAAAGGTATTCCAGCCGCCCTTTATATGGCCAGAACCATGCAGGACTTCCGCTCTTCATGCCTCCGTTATGAAGACCCCGGTAAAGTTCTTACCGAAGTAAATCGGCTAATGCTTGAGAATCCTATCTCCGGACTTTTTATCACGAGTTTTTATGGAGTTCTCGATTGTTCCAAGAAAAAAATTTATTTCTCCAATGCCGGCCATAATCCGCCGTTTCTCTGCCATGGAAATAAATGTAAAGATATTTCAGAAGCAACCTCTCCGCCACTTGGCATAAGCACAAACATAAAATTTGAAACAGGAGAAATAAACCTTTCTAAAGACGACCTATTTATTCTCTATACTGATGGGATTACAGAGAGTATGAACCCCGGCCGTGAACAATTCGGCTCTCAAAATTTTTCTGAACTTATCTCCTCTCTCAGACACCTCGCTCCACAAGAAATCATCCGGGAAATTATTAATGCCATGAATAAGTTTACAGGCAATGCCCCACTCCGGGATGACACCACCTTATTTTCTCTAAAGGCCTTATAAATTTTATCTTCATATTATCTGCTTTGCAGCCCTCCATACATCTTCTACTTCTATTTCCTTAAGGCACTGGTATCTATCGTCCGGACAATAACAGTGCTCTATACACGGCTGCCAGCAGGAAAGTTTTTTCTGAACGACACGGCAGACGGTGTTATATGGTCCATATAAAGAAGGGACTCCGCTCATTATAGCTACTGTGGGAATAGAAAGACTTGCAGCTATATGCATGGGGCCGCTTTCATTGCCTATAAACAAATCCGCCTCACTTATTAAGGCTGTAAGCTCATCAAGTGTGGTCTTTCCTATAGCCACAATCGGGTTTTCTTTTAAAGGGTCCGTAATAGTTTTCCCGAGAGCGACCTCCCCTGCCGACCCAACTAATACAACTCTCGCTCCATATCCATCCTGTAATCTCTCGATGAGTTTAGAAAATTTTTCCGCAGGCCAGGTCTTTTCTATTCGGCTTGCCCCCGGATGGACTATAACAAGGGGAGGCTCCGCTTCGCTGTGCTCTCGCTTCGCTCCTCGCGATGGCGTGTTTGCCCTGGGTTTAAAATCCCCTCTCACCCCCAATTTCTTTAATAGCCGCAAATTATGCTCTACCTGATGGAAGCTATGCCTCTTCTCCCATGGATATTCACAGCAAAGATTTAACAAAAATTTAACTTCTTCTATAGGAAGAAAGACATTCTGAGAGCGGAGACTATACCCTAATCGAAGTCTCGCTCCGCTCAAATAGGACAGAATAATATTATTCGCCTCTCCCCGGAAATCTATGGTCAAGTCAATTCTCTCTCTCCATAACGCTATAAGCGTATGAAAAAGCCCCATCCCACCTCTCCCGGTTTTTAGATGTGACGGCCTTATCCAGGAGGCATCATAGACTATAACCTTATCAATCATGGGATCCCTCCTTACCCATTCCTCTCCCCATGGCCCTACGAGCGATATAATCTTGGCCTCTGGAAATTTCTTTTTAATGGCTTCAACCCCTGCTGTCTCTAAGACCAGGTCCCCGAGCTGGCCCATCTGGATAAATAAAATTTTATTAAGTTTTTTGCGCCTTAATCCCAGCATAAAAAATACAACCTCACCAAGGCAAAAAATTAATCTTAAAAAAATCTTCTTGAATACGTGGTTTAAAAAACTAAAGAGAAGTTTGAGCGGATTTACTTCCCTGAGAATTCTTAAAACACTCACCTTCTCTAACCTTCCCACATCATCTATAGTAAAACTCGCCTTGGGGAAAACGGAGAGCGCAAGAATTTTTTTAAAAAGAGCATTTTCCCGAAATATTAGTATGATGTCAAATTTTTTAAAAATCTTTGACCAGAGTTTAAAAAAATAACTAATATTCCCGCTATAAGGGAGATCTAATATAGTTCCTGTAAATCCGCCTATCCTCCTCTTATCGGCAACAAGCATCACTGTCTCTACCTGCGAATAGATTTCTTTTAAAACCATGTCCATTTCCGTGAGCATCTCCGGCTGCGGGCCCCGCAGGAATAAAACCCGCGAAGGGGCAGCAATTTTTTGCCGTTTTAGGAACTCTCTAAACATCTTCTCCCTGTTCGCAGACCATTGTCTTTTCGCGAACAAATACCCCACATCAATTTCAGGGGGCTTACGTCCTTCTCTTATCAATGTGGTGATCTTATCGGATAAAAAATCGCCCTTTACCCCCCTGGTCCTTTCCCATATTATCCACGGGAGGCTTATAAAAACAGAGATTATGGCCATAGACCGATAAAAAAACCTGTTTAGTTCACCCCTGAACAAAAATCTAAAAAATGAAATCAGGTCAAACTTCATCCCTCCCCTGACAGCTT
Organism: Candidatus Omnitrophota bacterium; assembly: GCA_030640045.1. GTDB lineage: Bacteria > NPL-UPA2 > BS750m-G34 > BS750m-G34 > BS750m-G34 > BS750m-G34. Next base: position 8,159 of record DAOWKF010000102.1, read on the forward strand.
CGCCAAGTAACCCGCGAGGGAAATATTTTAGAACTCTCCTCCAGCGGTTTCTGTGTTCCAGAAATTCAAGATGCCGGGTATTTGCAGAAAATATATTTTTATAGTGAAAGACTACAGCTTTTGGTATGACAACAGCCTTATATCCGGCAGCAACTGCCCTCAACCCCAGGTCCACGTCTTCTCCGTACATAAAAAATTTCTCATCAAACCCGCCTAAAGATAAAAATAAATCCCGCCTTATCAGAAAGGCGCCGCCGCATACACTCAACGCCTCCCTCTCTCTACTAAATTTTTCGCCGTCTATTTCCCCTGCCCCATAGTCCCACGCAAATCCGATCCTGTTCATTGCATGCCCGAAACTATTA
>DAOWKF010000122.1 GCA_030640045.1 Candidatus Omnitrophota bacterium
GAACAGGGTCTTGACCGTGCGGTTACAGATGCAGTGATAGATGAATTCATTTTTAAAGGCGGGGTAAAGGTTGTAGAAGAGGAGAGGGCAGAGGTAGAACTTAGCGGCGTAATCAATGAATACGTCTTAAAACCGTTGAGTTATAACCGTGAAAATCAGGCTGAGGAATACAGGCTCAGGGTCACTGTTGATATCTCCATTAAAGACCGCACAACCTCGGCTATTATCTGGGAGGTAAAGGGGCTGAGCGGCGAATGGACATTTTTACTCAGCGGACCATTAGCTGTAACCGAGGAAGAGGCAAAAGACAAGGCTATAAAATATTTGGCCAGGGAAGCAGCCCAGCGCGCCCTGGAGATGTGGTAATGCAGAAAAAACCCCTTTCTCCCGTATATCTTTTCCATGGGGAAGAGGAGTTTTTAAAAGAAGAGGCCCTGAAGAGGTTAGAAGGGATACTTTCTCGTGAGAGGGGAGTAGAGGGAAAGGAGCTCTTTGAAGAAGATGTGAGCCCTTCAGCCTTAAATGAGAGTCTTAAGACTATGTCTATTCTTGGGGGAACAAGATTAGTAGTTATTAAAAAGACTAAAAAACTCGATAAGGAATGCAGAAAGATTTTATTCCAATACATTAAGGATCCTTTATCGCAGAACTTCCTGGTAGTTTTTTTAGATAAAGAAGAGGACAGAAGAAAATGGGACGTGTCTTCTCCCGGGACCAAACTCATAGAATTTAAAAAACTCTATGAGGCGGATATTCTCTCCTGGCTTATTACGCGCGCGCGAGATAATAAAAAAGCCGTCTCCGGGGACGCAGCGAAGGTTTTTTTAGAGCGGCTGGGGCCTGACCTCGCTTTACTCTCTCAGGGACTCGAGAGGGTGATAGATTATATCGGGGCTAAAACCGTGATAGAGGTAAAAGATATCGAGGAGATACTAAATGACGAAAAAAAAGACGCGGTCTTTGATCTGACAGAAGCCTTAGCATCTCAGGATTTGCCCTCCTGCCTCAATATTTTAAACAAACTTTTTCTTACACTTACTTCTCCACAGCAGATTATTGCATTACTCTCCTGGCAGGTCCGCCGGCTCTATACCCTGAAGACGGGAGGAGAGGTGAAGATGCCTTTATTTTTTTTAAAGAGGCTCAGGGCGCAGGCTCAAAAATTCAGCCGGGAGAAGTTAGAGGAATGTCTATATGGCCTTAAAAAAGCAGATAGAGAAATAAAAGAAGGCTTAAAAAATCCGAAGCTTTCGCTGGAATTATTTTTCTTTAGTTTCTTTTTTCAATTGAGCGAGACGAATACCTAACCTTGAAATATTCCGTTTGACGTTATTTCGATGGAGCGCGCCGCGTTTTGCAGCCTTCTGAAAAGCGGATGTTAGTTCCCTGAATAGTTTTTCAGCATCTTCTATCTTTTTGGCATCGCATGCCTCAAGAAATTTTTTCTTTAGCGTATGCAAAAAGCTCTTTACGGCTTTATTGCGGCTATGGCGAAGATGGCTTTGTCTGAGTCTCTTCTTAGCTGATATCGAATGTGGCATAGTTCCTCCTTCTTTTTATTTAAAATAACACACGATGGAAAAACTGTCAAGAGAGTATTTCAATAGTACGGAAGATTTCAAGAAGGCAAAGGCCCTCTTAAAAAGATACCTTAGAGGAGAAAGGGTGTTTTTTAAGATGCGGCTTCGCCTGGAGAGTTTATCCCAGTTTACCAGAAAGGTTTTACAGAAGGTGAGGACTATTCCATATGGCGAGACGCGGAGTTACAAATGGGTAGCTAGAAAATTAGGTTTTTGTAAAGGAAGCAGGGCTGTCGGACAGGCCTTAAAGAGGAATCCATTGACGATTATTATTCCATGTCACCGGGTTATAAAAAGTAATGGCGAAATTGGTGGATTTTCAAAGGGAATTGTGGTAAAAAAGAAGTTACTGAATATGGAGAAACAATGTTTACTAAAGTTCTAAGTGGTCTTTTCGGCACACGAAACAGCCGGGAACTCAAGAGGTTGGCGCCTATTGTAGATTCCATAAATAAATTAGAGAAAGAGGTGTCCGCTTTAAGTGATTCCATGCTTAGGGCAAAGACAGATGAATTTAAAAAAAGATTGGCAAAAGGCGAGACACAGGATGCCTTACTTCCCGAGGCATTTAGTGTAGCGCGGGAGGTTGCTAAACGCACAGTTAAGATGAGGCCCTTTGATGTCCAGCTTATCGGGGCAATTGTCCTCTATCATGGTAAGATTGCAGAGATGGCTACCGGAGAGGGAAAGACACTGGTGGCAACACTTCCCGCGTATCTTACTGCCCTCTCAGGACATGGTGTCCATATTATCACAGTCAATGACTACCTTGCCGGACGTGACAGAGACTGGATGGGTCCTATCTACGAATTTCTTGGTCTCTCAGTCGGGGCTATCCAGCACGATATGGATCATCAGGACAGGCGGAACGCATATAGATGTGATATCACTTATGGAACTAATAATGAATTTGGTTTTGATTATCTGAGAGACCACATGGTTCCCCGGAAGGATTTAAAGGTCCAGCGCGAATTAAATTATGCTATTGTGGATGAGGTTGACAGTATTCTTATAGATGAGGCGCGCACCCCTCTTATTATTTCCGGTCCGGCTGAAGAGTCAACAGATAAATACTATACCCTTAACCGCCTTGCCCCAAGGTTAAAGCGCGGGGAGAGAGACGAAGAGACAAAGCAGGAGTCCGGCGACTATGTCGTTGATGAAAAGGCCCGCGCAGTGTATCTTACAGAGGCCGGTGAGGAAAAGGCATGCAAGTTTTTGAACCTGCCCAGTTTAAGCACTTTGGAAACGATGGAGGAAAAACACCATATTACCCAGGCCCTCAGGGCCTATGAGCTTTTTAAGCGGGATGTGGACTATATGCTGAAAGACGGGAAGGTTGTGATTGTAGATGAATTTACAGGCAGGCTTATGCCCGGCCGCAGGTGGAGTGACGGTCTCCACCAGGCCATTGAGGCAAAAGAGGGAGTGCGTATCGAGGAAGAAAATCAGACCCTCGCTACGGTTACATTCCAGAACTATTTTCGCATTTATAACAAACTTGCCGGTATGACCGGGACAGCTGCTACCGAGGCCAATGAATTTCAGGAGATCTATAAACTGGAGGTAATAGTTATTCCGCCTAATCGTACACTTATCCGTACGCATCATCCTGACGTAATCTACAAGACCGAGGGAGAAAAATTTAATGCTGTGGTTAAAGAAATAGAAGAATGTAATAAGCTCGGCCGCCCGGCCCTGGTCGGGACTATATCTATTGAGAAATCCGAGAGACTATCCCATATGCTCAAGAAAAAGAATATCCCGCATAATGTCCTGAATGCGCGCTATCATGAAAAGGAGGCGGAGATTATAGCCAGGGCAGGAGAACCTTCTGCCGTTACAATTGCCACAAATATGGCAGGCCGCGGGACGGATATTGTCCTGGGAGAAGGTGTGGCGAAAAAAGGCGGACTCCATATCATCGGCACAGAGCGGCATGAATCGAGACGCGTTGACAATCAGCTCCGCGGCAGGGCCGGCAGGCAGGGAGACCCCGGTTCGTCGCGGTTTTATCTCGCATTAGAAGACGACCTTATGAGAATTTTTGGGTCGGATAGACTCACCAGGATTATGGATAGGTTGGGCATGGAAGAAGGGCAGGACATCCAGC
>DAOWKF010000010.1 GCA_030640045.1 Candidatus Omnitrophota bacterium
AAGAAAGTGCAGATATCGCAGAGCTTGAAGATGCTTTTTACGATGGTATTATTTATTTTTGGTCTTCATTTGAAACAGTGTAGGCCCTATTCCCGTAATTAGCTAACCACGGTCTTTTCAATATTGTGCTCTGCAACGGGCGTCTTGGCAAACGAGTTGTATGCCCTGTTGGCCGGGTTCACTATAGCGGCATTCGGATAGTGGGCACAACGGGGTCAGACCCCAATAAATCGATGGAGAATATCCCTGTATCAGGAGAAATCCGGAAAGGGGATAAGATTAATGTTATCGGCGCCGGCGGCCCGATGGGGGTGATGCATGTAGTGCGAAATATCTGTCAGGGGGTTCTTGATATTAGTGTTTTTGCCGGGGACCTGAATACAGAGCGGCTGAAAGCCTTGACTCGAATCTCCGCGCACCTGGCTAAAAAGAACAGGATTTCCTTCCAGCCCTATAATCCTTCTAAAGACAGGCTAAAAGAAAAATTTGATTATGTTGTTTTGATGGCGCCGATACCGGATCTGGTTAGCCAGTCTCTCCGGGATGCTGCCTGTCATGCAATTATTAATATCTTTGCCGGAATACCTGTTTCCGCTGCATGCCATATTGATCTGGATACCTATATAGAAAAAAAGGTCTATTTTATCGGGACCAGCGGTTCTGTGCCGGAAGATATGAAAGTGGTCTTGGGAAAAGTGGAGGCCGGGAAAATAAATACCAATCTTTCTGTCGGTGCTGTCTGCGGACTTCGCGGTGCCATTGAAGGGATCAGGGCTGTTGAAAAAAATTTTATATCAGGAAAAATAATCGTTTATCCGTCATGCAAAGGATTGGGGCTGGTGCCCATTTCTTCTTTTGTCAATGGGGCGTGGAATGAAGAGGCAGAAAAAAAACTTTTGAAGCAAGGAGGTTTCTAACGGGATGAATAAGGAATTAATAGGACTTATAAAAATCTCAAAGGCAGTAGGCAAAGACAATTTGTTTGTCCAGGGCGGAGGAGGCAATACATCACTAAAAACAAGAGATGGCAGGTATATGTACATCAAGGCCAGTGGTACAGCTCTTAAGGATATGAATGAGCAAAAAGGATGGCGTAGGTTAAATCTTGGTTCGGTGGTTGCGATACTAAAAGATAAATCAATCACCGGACTTAATTCGGTTGATAGAGAGAATGAAGTAATCAATCGGTTAAATCTCACTTGTAGCGATAGTTTTAAAAGAGGTGTGCGGCCGTCAGTAGAATCGCATTTTCACGCGCTGCTGGATAGATGTGTAGTGCATCTACATCCTGTTGCGGTAGGCGCGTATGTCTCGGCAAAAAACGGCAAAAAAGAACTTGAAAAACTTTTTAAGAATGAAAAATTCCCTCCATTGTGGATGCCATATACAGATCCGGGATATACGCTGGCAATAAAAATTGCAGGAGCGGTTGACAGTTATCGAAACCAATATGGTAGGAAACCTGTGATTATATTTTTAGAAAAACATGGGGTGATCGTTGCAGGAAAGAGTCCTGATGTAACTCTGCGGCTTGTCCGCAGGGTAATAAATACCTGTAAAACCAAATTAAAGAAGCAAAAAAGCGCGTTGATCAAGGCGGTGAAGCAGGAAGATATTATTGAGGCGAGATGCGCTATCCGCAGGGCATTTCTTGAGGTAACAGGAAGGCATGTCATTGTCAGGCATTTTATAAACGGTGATATTGCAAAATTTTTAACGAGAAGAGATGCCGAGGAATTTGTCTCGGTACCTGCTATTACCCCGGACGAATTGGTTTATGCCAATGGCCCGGCTGTGTGGTTAGATAAATGTACTTATAAGACAGCCATCGACAGATTAAATCAACAGACCGCAAAGGGAGAAAAGGCACGAGTTAGTTTTTTGGTGAGGGGGTTAGGGCTTTTCGTGGCAGGCAGTGAAGAATCTATAGGAGCGGCTAAAGATGTGATTATTGCTTCACTTTTGGTCCGTGGCCTTGCTGCCAGTCTCGGCGGAATCAATCCACTAAACCGGCGTGAGCGGCAATTTATTATTCAATGGGAGGCTGAAAGTTTTCGGCAGCGCCTTGCAGAAGGCGCAGGGAGCCGTGAGTTACAAGGACGTATCGCTGTTATTACAGGCGCGGGAAGCGGGCTTGGTAGAAGCATTGCAATAGGTCTTGCCCGCAGCGGCGCATATGTTGCCCTTGTTGATATCGATAAAAAAGCAATTGAAGACACGAGAGGTATTATAAGAAAAGAATTACTTCGCGGTTCGACAATGACTGTTTATTGCGATGTTACCCGGGAGAAAGATGTTGATAAGGCATTTGATTCTATTCTCCACAAATGGGGCGGGGTAGATATTTTGGTAAATGCCGCAGGTATTGCGCCGGCGTATTCGCTGATTAATCTGCCTGTTGCCCGGTGGCGCTGCGCCCTGGAGGTGAATCTGACAGGATATTTTCTTATGGCGCAGGCTGCTGCAAGGATTATGATAAAACAGGCAATGGCCGGAAATATTATCAATATTAGTTCTAAATCAGGTCTTGAGGCAAGTAGAAATAATACACCTTACAATGCGACCAAGGCCGGTGAAATACATATGGCCCGCGGCTGGGCATTGGAATTGGGTGAATACGGGATAAGGGTAAATTCCATTGCCCCCGGGAATGTCTTTGAGGGTTCAAAGATTTGGAATTCTAAATATATAAGGGGATGCGCAAAGAAATACAACATAAAGCCTGAAGAGGTTGTCCCTTATTATGTTAATATGACTGCCTTGAAGCGTGAGATTACAGGCCAGGATGTTGCAGACACAGTGATATTTTTATGTTCTGAAAAGGCGCGCACGATCACAGGACAGACACTTGTCCCGGACAGCGGCCAGGTAATGGTTAGATAAAAAAGTCCATTCTTGATTATATAAGAATTTATATAAAGTGGACTTAAGCTATCGGCTGAAGGCCGATTTGCTTGACTTATACAGGAATTGGGTGATAAAATAAAAATTCATGACTAATCAAAATATTGAGCAGGATCCAAAGGGGCTGCGCGAAGAGAGGATAAGGAAGCTCAAAGAGCTTAAGGAGAGAGGTCTGGATCCATATGAAGGAGGATTTAAGAGGGGCGGTACTATTGCCGAGGCCAGAGACAAAGAGAGTGAATTTAAAGAGAAGAAGATAAAACTCTGCGGAAGGATAACTGCATTAAGGCGTCATGGCCAGACCTACTTTGCGGATTTAAGGGATGAGAGCGCCAGGATCCAGATATATATCCGGAAGGATACAGTAGGAGAAGAAAAGGCTTCTATTTTCAAGCTGATAGATATCGGAGATTTTTTAGGGGTAGAAGGCCCTATATTTACGACAAAGACAGGCGAACTGACAGTTCTTGTTCATGGGTTTTCCGTATTAGCCAAATCAATCAGGCCCCTGCCTGAAAAATGGCATGGGCTTAAGGATGTAGAGATAAGATACAGGCAGCGGTATCTCGACCTGATATCCAATGAAAAAGTAAGAGAGACTTTTAAATTAAGGAGCAGGATTATAGAAAAGCTCAGATCTCTTTTAAGCCAGCGCGGTTTTATAGAGGTAGAGACGCCTATGATGCAGGCTATTCCCGGAGGGGCAGAGGGTCGCGCATTTAAGACCTATCACCAGGCGCTGGACAGGGACCTTTATTTGCGCATTGCCCCTGAACTTTATCTAAAAAGACTTTTAGTAGGGGGGATGGAGAAGATTTTTGAACTTAATCGCAGTTTCAGGAATGAAGGACTCTCGACACGGCATAATCCGGAATTCACAATGCTTGAGGTATATCAGGCTTACGCTGACTATGAAGTAATGATGGATTTAACCGAGGAGCTTATTACCGGGATAGCGAAATCCATATTTGGTAAAGAAAATTTTAAATACCAGGGGAGAGAAATAAATCTTAAAAGGCCGTGGAAGAGAGAAAAATTCAGCAAGCTTATGGAGGAAAAATTCAAGATTAATCTTGAAAATGTTACTGTGGCAAATTTAGTGAATGAGCTAAAGAAGACCGGACTGGATAATGATAAATTAGAGAAGGGGTTAACCAAGACGCAGTTATTGAAACTTTTAGGTGAGAATGTAGAGCCTGAAGAGCCTACGTTTGTTATTGACCACATAGCTGACTTTTGTCCTCTGGCCAAAAGACATAAAGACAATAAAAATCTTTCCCAGAGGTTTGAGCTTTTTATAGGAGGGTTAGAGGTGGCCAATGCCTATTCGGAATTAAACGACCCGTTAGAACAGAGGGAGAGGCTTTATAATCAATGGAACGAGCTGGGGGAAGAAGAGAAGAGGGAAAAGAAGGTAGATGAGGATTTCGTCCTGGCCCTGGAACACGGTATGCCTCCGGCCGGTGGACTGGGTATCGGGATTGACCGGCTCGTAATGTTACTTACGGATTCTCCGTCTATACGTGAGGTTGTTTTTTTCCCGCAGTTAAAAGGAAGGCCATGATTTCCTGGTGGATAGCATTTCGATACCTGAAGGCCAAGCGTAAGCAAAAATTCATCTCGCTCATTACATGGATTTCTATCCTGGGGATAGTTGTAGGGGTTGTGACCCTTATAACAGTTATTTCTGTTATGAGTGGTTTTGATAGGGACCTGACTCAAAAGATTGTTGGAATAAGTCCTCATATCACTATTGAGAAAGCAAATGGAATTGACAATTACGAGCTTCTTATAAAAAAAATAAGCAAGCTGAATGTGAAGGCCATCTCTCCTTTAGTAG